>NZ_JACVVH010000005.1:0-163804 GCF_016647865.1 Pseudomonas sp. S60
CCCCCTCCCCCCCCCCCCCGATAAGCAATTCGCCCTGAAATTTCCGAAGATCTTGGCGAGCGATCTCGCTCAATGCAAGTAACGTGTGCACCAGCCGGCGAACTGATCTCGCCGATTTCGGCTTTACCCTAGCGTTCTCTTCCCATTCCCCCACCCTGTCGGTACCCACCGAGAGGGTCTGCGTATGCGCTTGTTCATTTGCGAGAAACCATCTCAAGCCCGCGACATCGCTCGGGTGCTGCAGGCCAGCCGGCGGGGCGATGGCTGCCTGCAGGGCCCGAATGTCACCGTCACCTGGTGCGTTGGACACCTATTGGAAACCGCCCCACCTGAAGCCTATGGCGCTTACAAACGCTGGTCGCTGGACGATCTGCCGATCATTCCCGACTGCTGGCAGTTGGTGGCCAAGCCGAAGGTTGCCGCCCAGTTGAAGGTGATCAGCCAACTGCTGCGCACCTGTGCCGAAGTGGTCATCGCCACCGATGCGGATCGTGAGGGTGAGATGATCGCACGGGAGATTCTCGAGCGCTGTCAGTACCAAGGGCCGATCCTGCGCCTGTGGCTGTCCGCCTTGGATGAGGCTTCGATTTGCCGGGCGCTGGCCAGCCTGCTCCCGGGAGAACAGACCTTGCCGCTGTATCACTGTGCGCTGGCCCGCTCCCGCGCGGATTGGTTGGTGGGCATCAACCTGAGCCGACTGTTTACTCTCCTCGGTCGCCGTGCCGGTTTCGATGGGTTGTTGCCGGTGGGCCGCGTACAGACCCCCACCTTGCGCCTGGTGGTCGAGCGCGACCGAGCGATTGCGAGCTTTGTGCCGCAACCCTTCTGGAGAGTTGACGCTCAGCTGGAGGCTGACGGCGTCAGTTTTAAAGCTCAGTGGCAACCGCCAGCGACGGTCTGCGATGACGCTGGCCGCTGCCTCGATGAAGCGGCCGCGAAGCAAACCGCACTGCGCCTGTGCCAACAACGGACGGCCTGTGTTCAAAGTATCGAGGTCGAACAGGTCCGTGAGAGCCCGCCGCTGCCGTTCGACCTGGGCACGCTGCAGGAGGTCTGCTCGGCCAAACTCGGGCTTGGTGCCCAGGAAACCTTGGGGATCGCCCAGGCCCTGTACGAAACCCACAAAGCCACGACTTATCCGCGAACCGATTGCGGCTACCTGCCCGAGACCATGTTCGACGACATGCCCCGCATCCTCCATGC
This sequence comes from Pseudomonas sp. S60, assembly GCF_016647865.1. NCBI lineage: Bacteria > Pseudomonadati > Pseudomonadota > Gammaproteobacteria > Pseudomonadales > Pseudomonadaceae > Pseudomonas > Pseudomonas sp. S60. The sequence continues at coordinate 1,204 of NZ_JACVVH010000005.1, forward strand.
ACTGGTCGCCGCCAGCCCTTCACTGGGGCAGGCGATTAAAGAGATCGACCCTTGCCGGCGCTCTCGTGCTTGGAACAACGGCAAGATCACCGCGCACCACGCCATCATTCCTACCGCGATCACGCTCGACCTGACGCAGCTTTCCGAATCTGAACGGTCGGTCTATGCACTGATACGCGCCCGTTACCTCGCGCAGTTTCTCCCTGAGCATGAGTACCTGAAGACCCAGGTGCTGCTGCAGTGCCAAGCCGACCCACTACTCGCGCGCGGCAAGCAGATCCTAGCCCGCGGCTGGAAAGCGGTGATCAACGAAACCCACGGCAATGAGCCCGGCGAACAGACGCAGCGCTTGCCCACACTCCGCGAGTCCGTTTCGGTGGCGCTGACTGACGCCGCTGCCATTGCCCAGCGCACGCAGCCGCCGAAAGCCTACACCGAAGGCACGCTGGTCAAGGCGATGAAGACTATCGCCAACCAGGTGAACGATCCGCGACTCAAGCAGAAGCTCAAGGACAGCTGCGGTCTCGGCACCGAAGCCACCCGCGCGGCGATCATCCAGGGCCTGATCGACCATGGTTACCTGTCCAAGAAGAAACGCAGCCTGGCCGCCTCAGCCGCGGCCCACACCCTGATCGAAGCGGTGCCGCCGGAAGTGGCCGACCCGGTGCTGACGGCGCTGTGGGAACAGGCACTAGACCGCATCGAGTCGGGACAGTTGAGCGTGGAGAGCTTTCTCGCCAAGCAGGCCGAGTGGCTGACCCGATTGGTGCGCAGTAACGCCTCGCTCACCCTGCGCACACCACCCAGCAAGGGGCCTTTTTGTCCGGTATGCCGCAGCGCCATGCGTCAGCGCAAAGGCCGTAGCGGCACCTTCTGGTCCTGCATCCGCTATCCGGAATGCAAGGGCACAAAGCCGGTGGCAAAACCCAAGCGGGCAAAAAAAGCATGACTTGACGGCACCCCGCAGCGCTGGTGTAGTGATCAGGCCCCTCGCCGCTTGGCGACCCCAGACCGATTCGCTCCGGGCAGTTCGGTCAGACTCATTGAGTTCGGAGCCACCCTCACCACCTCTTCGGAGGCCTTCTCAGCGTTCCAAGTCCTCTAGGCGGATGACCCATGCAGCTTGCACTAGGCCGTACGGGTCATCCGCTTCGGCGACGATGCTCAGCCCCGGTGCCCGCCGGCGAAATACTGGGCACCTTTTGTGCGCGGATGCGTGCCAGTTGGTTCCGGCCCAGGCCACGACAAGGGTCGGTTGATCCAGATGGATCGGCAACGGAGATTTAGCGACGAACTCCGGTGTCACATCGCCGGGTCAAAGGTGGTCCAACTCCTCCTAGCCTGGTGACCGTCGGGCTATTTTTTCGCCGCTGAAAATCCACTGAAAACCACCCGCTTCCGCTCGCTCAGATCGCCTGCAATCCTCGGTTGACGCTCCTTTGGCAGGGTTCTATAGATGAGTTGCACTCTGCTGTCGTTGACAGCACCCAGGCAGCCAGGACCTTCAAGGCTGCGCCCGCTTCGGGTGGTTCTCCCCAAGTGCGACTCGCGCTCGGCAGCTCGCACGGTCATCGCCCTGTCGATGATGAGCGCCCTCTACACCGATCACGATTTGCACCTCTCCCTTGCGGACCTCACCAGCCGCCAGGGCCGGTGGATGTCCGCGTTTCTGCTGAACAGGAGCTCCACCATGACTACTGCAAGCAATAACGCCCCCACCACCTACTTCAACCTGCACACCCAAGGCATCGGTTATCTGAACCGTGTTCGCGAAGTTCCGGTCCGCCGTGGACAAGCGTTCATGGCCTGTGACATCGCGGCCTTGCACGGTGCCTCGGACGACGTCGAGTACACCCGCTTCGATTGCAAGGTCGCGAGCGGCGAAGCAGACCGGCTGATCCGTGAGCACCTGGACGACGTCCGCGCGGAACGCAAGGTACTCATCGCGTTTCGCATCGGCGATCTTTGGGTCGATCCGTTCCTGTATGAGAAAGGCGAACGCAAGGGGCAACCAGGCGCCAGCCTCAAAGGCCGCCTGATCTTCATCGAGTGGATCAAGGTCGATGGCCAGTTCAGCTACCGTGCGCCCGCCCGCACCGACGCTGCCGCCGCTGCTGAAGGTGCTGAGCAAGCGGGGGCGGAAGGAGATAAGGCAGACACTGACGGTGACTCCGATCAAGGTCAGCCAACTCCAACCCCCGCGCGCAAACCCACCGCAGCCCGTCAGTCTGCCTGAGGCAGTATGACCACCAGCAACAGGCGCTCCCAAGAGCGCCTGTTGCTCATTCACGGCGGAGGTCGCCATGGAAAGCTTCTGGCTCTGTGAGGACTGCCTGCAGGCGGTTGCCTACGACGACTTCAGCGCGCTGTCGCTCTACTACAGCGAGGCTGAAGTCGAAAAACGCATTACCCATATGCGCACTCAACTGCAGGCCCTGCTGCCCCTGAGCGCCGATTTCGATCCGCACACCGGCGCAGGCATTCAGGCCTTTTCCACCCACCCGTGCGAGGTCTGCCACAGCCCGCTGCACGGTGCGCGTCATCGTTTTACACGTCTGTGACTCAACTCTCTCATCTGCCTGGGGCACTCCCCCAGGGGGCGCTCCGCCTCCCACGAGGAATTGCCAATGAAAACTGCTCAGAACCAGGTCGAGGGTCTCGACCCTGCATTGGCCCAGCGTGCCCGCGAGGATGCGCTGCTGACCGAAGCGCTGGAATTGCTGGATCAACGTTATTTCCAGCGCGGCGAGCAACTGATCTCACCGTGCGATGCAGCGTCCTATCTGAAACTGCAGCTCGCACCCTATCACCACGAGGTGTTTGCACTGCTCTGCCTGGACTCGCATCACCGCGTGCTGAGCTTCGACATCCTCTTCACCGGTAGCATCGACGGCGCCTCCGTGTACCCGCGCCAGGTCGTCGTCAAAGCACTCGAGCACAACGCTGCTGCGGTAATTTTCAGCCACAACCATCCCTCCGGCTGCTCGGAACCGAGCGGCGCTGATCGGGTGCTCACCAACCGCTTGATCGAGGCCTTGGCCCTTGTTGAGGTACGTGTGCTGGACCACATCATCGTGGGTGAAGGCACGCCGCTGTCGCTGGCCGATTACGGCTGGATCTGACCATCGCCACCACTTGGAGGGTCACCGCTTGTACAGGGTGACCTTCAAATTTTGGAGCGCCATCATGTCCACTCCTCTTCGCAATCCATTCCTCCGCGGCTTCCAGGACCTGAGTTACGAACGCGTGGTGCAGATCAGCTACGCCGACGACTGCCCACCCTGCTACCGATCCCTTCACCCTGCGCTGCATGACCTGCCGGATGACGGCATCAATTTCCAGCCGTGCCTGTTCGATGATAACTTCGCGGTGATCACGGATGGCGAAAGCGTGCCCGAGTTTGTCCGCATGCAGTGCCCTGCCGACGGCATCGTCAGCCAGGTGCTCTATCAGGTCACAGGTGTGCTGCGCCTGCTGCTACTGGCCGGTGAGGCTGATATCCGCCTCCTGATCTTTGACCCCGATGCGACCCCGCTGCCCGAGCTCCCCCTGTTCACCGAAGACTGACCTCAAGGCGCCCCTGGGCGCCTTTTTCGTGGTTGCGCCAGCATAATCCGGTCGGCGAGATTCGATTTTTCAGTGGGGGCGCGTCCTAGATTTTCGACAAGGTGTCGGCATCTTTTGTCGAGACCTGGTCATGCATACCTCCACATTATTCTCGCTTGGACTGATGCTCACGTTGCTCGGCTGCAGCACGCCGCCACCAGCGCCGGCCCCTGCACCACCCACACCAGCCCCGGCTCCAATGGCCAAGCCAACGCAGCTGGTACCCGCCTGGGTCCGACAGGACCGCTACACTCTGGCCAGTACCCGGCCAACGCTGGAGCAGCGCCAACCGCTGTATCAGCTGATCAACCTCCAGATCGCCCCCGCGCTGCACGCGACGGTCGGTGAAGCGCTGCATCACGTGCTGCTGCACTCAGGCTACTCCCTCTGTCCCGAAAACCCTGCCGTGGCGCGGTTATTCCACCGCCCCTTGCCTGCCGTGCATCACGACCTCGGACCGATCTCGCTGCTGGATGCCTTAACCATCATCGGCGGCCCCGCCTGGCGACTCGACATCGATCCGGTCGAGCGGAGCGTGTGCTACGCCCTGCGCCTCCCCACGCCCGAACCACCCTTCTCGACACTGGAGCCCGCACCATGAAGGTTCACCATTTTCAGGCCTTGGTGATCGGCGCCCTGTGCCTGGGTGCTGCCGTCCTCGCGGCTGCAAGCTACAACCAGCATCAGCAACTGGCTGAACTGCAGACCGCCGCACGCAATGCGCCGGCTGATCCAGGCCCGTCACTGCGTCGCGATATCGGGGAATTGCGCACCACGCTGTCCACGCTGTCGCCACAAGTCGCGGCCCTGAAAGACGCCCAGCACCAGCACACCAGTGCGCAGGCAACGCTCGGCCAGCAACTCGATGAGTTAGCGGCGTCCGTCAGGGTCCTGCAGGCGGTACCGCCAGGACCGAGCAGCGCCGATCTGACCGCTTTGGAACAACGCATGGGCGCGGCAGAAGTGGCACTCGAGAAGCTGTCGACCGCTCCTAAGGTGCCAGAAGCTACCGCCGCATCCCAATCTGCCGCCATCCACGAAAAATCAAAAGCCAAGGCGCCGCAGCCACCCTTCACCCTGCAGGGGATCGAGACGCGCGGCGCCATCAGGTTCGTGACCGCGTTGCCTGCCGGCACCCATGCACTGTCCACCGTGCACCTGCTCCAGCCCGGTGACAGCTTGAACGGCTGGCGGCTACGGGCGATTCGCGAGGGCCAGGCCGTGTTCCACGTCCCGGGCCATGGCAATCGCACCCTGCCCGTGAGGAGGTGAACGTGCATAGGTTTTCCGCGGTTGCGCTCATCCTGTTGCCGGCTTACGTGTTCGCCGACCAGGGCTCGAGTGTCGCCAAGCATGTCGACGCTCAGGTGCAGTTTAGCGAGCAGTCGCCGCTGGCACGGCAGGCGTCTACAGCAGACCAGGCCAAGGCCTGGGGCCTGACAGACGACGAATGGGCCACGTTTGAACGCCTGCAGACCGGCCCCCGCCATTACTGGTCGCCGCAACTTGACCCGCTCACCACCCTGGGCGTCGAGGCCACCTCGGACAAGGAGCGGCAGCGCTACGCAGAGCTGCAGGTCCGTCTGGAAGCCAAGCGGGCCGAGCGCGAACTGGCCTACCAGAAAGCCTACACCGCAGCCTGGGCACGGCTGTTTCCGGGTCTGCAGCCCGTGCAGGGGATGAGCGATGATGCTGGTCCCTCAAGCAGCAGCCGCACGGCGCTTTTCGTGGAAGAGCACTGCGCCGCCTGTTTGAGCAGCCTCCAGCAATGGCTACTAGCCGGTGCCCGGCTGGATGTGTACCTGGTCGGTAGCCAAGGCAACGACGCGCGACTGCGCCAATGGGCGCAGACCGCAGGCGTCACTGCCGCCCAGGTCAGCGGCGGCCAGGTCACCTTGAATCATGACCGCGGCCGCTGGTTCGCATTGGGTGCCAGCCGGCCCCTGCCAGCCCGCTATCAGCAGGTGGACGGAAAATGGCAGCGCATCGACTGATCCTAGCCCTGGCAATGGTCGGTGCCACCGCCGCTCACGCAGGTACCTTGCCGCCGGCGTATCAATTGGCGGCCGCGCGTGCCGGTATCCCCGCTTCGGTGCTGTTCGCCATTGCCTTGCAGGAAAGTGGCACGCCGCTGCGCGGTCACCTCATGCCCTGGCCCTGGACCCTGAATGTCGCTGGGTCACCGCTGCGGTTTGCTCGACGCGACGAGGCGTGTGCCGCACTCAGAGATGCACTCAGTCGCCACGATCCCAAGCGTATCGATGTCGGGCTGGGACAGACCAACCTGGGATATCACCCAGACCGCTACCCGAGCGCCTGCGATGCCCTCGATCCCCGCGCCAACCTCGCGGTCACCGCCGAACTGTTGCGCGCGCACTATGCCGACACCGGTGACTGGGTTGTCGCTGCCGGCCGCTATCATCGGCCTGCCGGTGGTGATCCTGCGGCGCGCTATCGCCGGCAATTCAGCGGTCACTGGCAACGCGTCCAGTCCGTCGCGTCGGTCCCCGGACGGACACAGCCATGAGCTGTTTGCGCTGGATGGCCCTGGCCCTATGCAGCTGGCAATCGCTGGCCGCGAGCGCTGAGTCCAGTAGCTCACCCGCCCCCTCCACGCTGAATTGGGTGCTGCCGGTGCACAGCGCTCACCTCTCGCCAGGCACCGTTCCACCTAGGGCGTTAAGCCTGCCAGCCATGACGCCGCTGTTCCTGGTTGGCCAGGACACTACCTCCCTGGAATGGCTGTCGCGGCACGCCCAGGAGCTACAAGACTTGGGCGCCAATGGGTTGGCGGTTGAGGTCGACGACGTGCGGGCGCTGCGCCGCATCCAGATGACTGCGCCCAAGCTGAACATCTGGCCGGTCAGCGGTGACGACATCGCCGAGCGGTTGGAGCTGGAGCACTACCCGGTGCTGATCACGCCCACCGGCTTGGAACAGTGAGGACACCTCATGGGCGAGCACGCGATGGAATCTCTGCTGCGCCCGGCGGTGGAACTGTACACCGTGGGCATCTGCGCCGGCGCCGGTGCGCTATGCCTGCACTCGCCCTGGGCCGTGGCCCTGTCGCCTGAGGTAGGGGCTGGCATGGCCCTGGCCTACACCGCGTTCGGTCTGAAGCGGCTCAATGAGGCGCGGATCGTCCTGCGCTATCGCCGCAATATCCGCCGCCTGCCACGCTACTCGCTGACCAGCCAGCAGATCCCGGTGAGCAGCAAGCGCCTGTTCATGGGCCGAGGCTTCCGTTGGACGCGCCTGCACACGCAGCGCCTGCTCGAAGCTCAGGACCCGGCGCTGGCCCCTTATGTGAACCAGTCGACTGCACACCAATGGGCGCGACGGATGGAACAACTGCTGGAGAAGGCTCCGCCGGGGCTGTCGCTGCTGCCTCGCCTGACCACGTGGGACAGCCCATTCAACCCTGTGCGTCCGTTACCTCCGGTGGGAGGCTCGCCATTGCTGCACGGCGTCGAGCCGAAGGAGCAGGAAGCCAGCCTGCCGCTCGGCGAACGGGTCGGACATACCCTGGTGCTGGGCACCACACGGGTGGGCAAGACGCGCCTGGCCGAGGTCTACATCACCCAGGACATCCACCGACCGAACCGGGAGGTGGTCATCGTTTTCGACCCTAAGGGCGATGCCGATCTGCTCAAGCGCATGTACGTCGAGGCCCGTTGCGCCGGGCGTGAGCATGAATTCTATGTGTTCCACCTGGGCTGGCCGGAGATCTCCGCACGCTACAACGCCATCGGCCGCTTCGGGCGAATTTCGGAGGTGGCCACGCGGATTGCCGGCCAGTTGAGTGGCGAGGGCAACTCGGCGGCCTTCCGCGAGTTCGCCTGGCGCTTCGTCAACATCATCGCCAGGGCGCTGATTGAGCTCGGCCGGCGCCCGGACTACCTGCAGATCCAGCGACATGTGGTGAACATCGACGCGCTGTTCATCGAGTACGCCCAACACTTCTTCGCCCGCCATGATCCCCAGGCCTGGGAAGCGATCGTGCAGATTGAAGCCCGCTTGAACGAGAAAAACATCCCGCGGCACATGATTGGTCGGGAAAAGCGCGTCGTTGCCATCGAACAGTACCTGACCGCCAAGCGCATTTTCGACCCGGTGATGGACGGCCTACGCTCGGCCGTGCGCTACGACCGCACCTACTTCGACAAGATCGTGGCGTCGCTGTTGCCGCTGCTGGAAAAGCTCACCAGCGGTAAGACCGCGCAGCTGCTGGCCCCGAACTATTGCGACCTGGACGACCCACGGCCGATCTTCGACTGGCTGCAGATCATCCGCAAACGCGGCATCGTTTACGTCGGCCTGGACGCGCTGTCGGATGCCGAAGTGGCGGCGGCCGTCGGCAACTCGATGTTCGCCGACCTGGTTTCCGTCGCCGGCCATATCTACAAGCACGGCATCGACCACGGCCTCCCAGGCTCCTCCAACGCAGCGGACAAGGTACCGATCAACCTGCACGCCGACGAGTTCAACGAGTTGATGGGCGATGAGTTTATCCCGCTGATCAACAAGGGTGGCGGTGCCGGTATCCAAGTCACCGCTTATACCCAGACCTTGAGCGACATCGAGGCGCGTATCGGCAACCGGGCCAAGGCCGGCCAGGTCATCGGAAACTTCAACACCCTGCAGATGCTGCGCGTCCGGGAAACCGCGACTGCGGAACTGCTGACCAACCAGCTGCCCAAGGTCAACGTGCAGACACGCACCTTGGTCTCAGGTGCTACGGACACCGCCGATCCGGATGCCCGCACCGACTTCACCTCGTCGTCGCAGGACCGGGTCACCACCACTGCCGTGCCGCTGATCGAACCCGCGCATATCATCGCATTGCCCAAGGGGCAGATGTTCTCGTTTCAGGAAGGCGGGCAACTGTGGAAGGTGCGCATGCCGCTACCGAAACCGGCCAGCGATGATGCTATGCCAGAAGACCTGCAGACCCTGGCGGTGCGCATGCGTGAGTCCTATAACGCTAACGCGGGGAGTTGGTGGAGTAGCGCAGGCGGTGCGCCGACGATCGATTTTGACCCCGAGATACCACTACCTGGGCGCAAACGTGCCTCATGAGCCTCGCGCCAACAGTCGATTATGTGGAGTTCCTATGCCCACCACCGCAGCCAGTCCTCGTCCAGTACCGCGACGCCCAGGACTCATCATCAGCTTCGTCGAGTTGTGCCTATGTATGCTCGGCCTGTTGTTTGCTTCGCTGTTATTTTCCATCGGATTAGAGCTTGTGGGTATGCTGTGGTTCTGGCCAGAACAAGGTTGGCATCACAGCCATGCAATGTGGGTGCGTGAACTGGGCTGGCTGAACGACCACTTCAAGCGATCGCTGCTCGTACAAGATCCAGCGCAAGCGATCGCGATCATTCTTGAGCATCTGAATGACTGGGTTTGGACTCGGTCTGGATTGGCTCGATCCGACGTCCAACTGAAGCTGCTCAGCCGCGAGACGTCGCTACAGGGAGAGCTTGCTCAGGCATACGTTGCGGTACAGGACTATCTGCTGGCAGCCTTATTCACCGTCCTCACATTTATAGTTCGCGTGGCCGTCCTGACGCTGGCCATGCCCCTGTTCCTACTGGCTGCAATCACCGGCGCGGTCGACGGATTGATGCGCCGCGATCTGCGTAAGTTTGGGGCAGGCCGTGAGAGCAGCTTCGTCTACCACCGAGCGAAACGAACACTGCTCCCCCTTATCCTAACCCCTTGGGTGATCTACCTTTCCCTCCCATGGTCGCTCAACCCCAACTGGGTATTGCTGCCATGTGCTGCGCTTTTAGGATGTATGGTGGGGATCACAGCGGCGGCATTCAAAAAATACCTTTGAGTGGTTGCTATTGCCCCTCTTCCTCCTTGAGAACAACAAGGGGCCAAGCCCAGCCATTCGAAAGTCTCGACAAGCTCACGGCAGATTCAATGCAAGCGAGTACCCCGCTTGCTGGACTTACCACTTGGAACGATAAAGATGGACTGCATCACCAACTATAACCTTGAGATTTCAAGCTTTTAGTTGCCTAGGCAAATGGCCTTGTGCAATCCTTGCTATGCGCCGCTCATCGGCGCCGGGTGTGAGAACCCGATCAAGAGTCTGCGGGTCGCGTTATGGCGGTCCGCAGGGCAGGCGTTCGCGCCTGGCCGGTGGACTCTTGCCGGTTTCTCACCCCTGCGGGTCGCCACCATTCGCTTTCGACGGTGGCTCAAGCAACCATGGAGGTGCCGGTATGGATCATGCCGAAAATGCGACCAAGCCCAGCATTCATGCGGAGCGTGCATACGCGCTCATTCTTTCGGGCGTTATAGAGTGCAGCACTGCATTAGAGCAGCGATTGTTGCTGGATTCGCTTGTCTGTCAGTGTGCTGCCTTTACGCGCATACTCAGCGGTGAGCAGGAGTTTTTCGACCTGTTAGAGCGGCTTAAATACATTGATTTTAGTCATGCCGATTGGCTGCTACCTCGACAAAATCACTGAAGTCTATTCAGGTTTTCCTACCGAGTAACGAATACCCCGTGCAGCGAGGTGGGTGACGTCACGTAAGGTTTCATTGCCAACCGCCAAATCAGACCGTAAGCCAATCTACATTTCTGGAGTAATGTCATGTTCAATCGGGCGCTGAAACGTGAATTGGCAGCCAGGACATCAGAGGTTGCTGCTTACAAAGGGTTGATTGCTGCTTTAGACCGTTCAATGGCGATAGTCGAGTTCAGTCTGGATGGCAAGGTTCTGCGAGCCAACGACAATTTTCTCAATGCCATGGGTTACCGAGCAGATCAAGTGTCAAGCATGTCGCACCGTGATTTCTGCTCCCCCGCCTTGATGCGCAGTGCTGAGTACAACGATTTTTGGAGTCAACTGCGAGCGGGAACATTTGTGTCAGGAACGTTTCAACGCTTCAGCGGGAAAGGGCGGAGTATCTGGCTGGAAGCTAGCTATAACCCCGTGAAGGATGAGCGCGGGGAGGTCTTCAAGGTGGTCAAGTACGCGCTGGACGTTACCCAACAGGTGACTAAGGATGCGGAATCACGGGCGAAGCTGGTAGCGCTGGATCGCGCCATGTCAGTGATTGAGTTTGATTTGAACGGAAATGTTCTGACTGCAAACGACAATTTCCTTAATACAATGGGTTACACCGCGAAGGAGCTGAAGGGCACACACCACCGATTGTTTTGTGAGTCCAGTTTAGTTAACAGCAACGAGTATGGAGAATTCTGGCGTCGTTTGAATACAGGTGAATTTTTCAGCGGCCAGTTCAAGCGCATCGGTAAACACGGCAGGGTTGTCTGGCTAGAAGCGACCTACAACCCTGTCTACGATGCCGATGGAAAACTGGGAAAAATCGTAAAGTTTGCCAGTGACATCACCGAACGAGTTGAGCGATTTGAAGAGGATTCACGCAGCGCATCGCGGGCGTACCATATCTCCACCGAAACCGAGAAGTTCGCCGGACAAGGCGCTGAAGTTATTCAACAGACGGCAAGAGAGATGCGCCTGATTGCAGAGAACATTGGTACTTCGGCACGGCTGGTAGGACAATTGGGTGATCGCTCTGAACAAATCACTGCCATCGTCAACACCATTCGAGGCATCGCCGATCAAACCAATTTACTTGCCCTCAACGCAGCCATTGAGGCTGCCAGAGCAGGCGAGCAAGGAAGAGGATTTGCCGTGGTCGCCGATGAGGTGCGACAACTGGCAGGACGAACAAGTCGATCAACAGCCGAAATTGCCGACCTAATCAGCAAGATACTTTCTGAAACCAGAGACGCTGTAACCAGTATGAGTGCAACCCAAGATGGAGCGCAGCGAGGTGTCACGCTAGCAGATCAGGCCGGCCTAGTAATTCTTCAAATCCGCACTGGAACGAGTGATGCCGTTGAGGCTGTGAGTATGTTTGCTTCAAAGCTGGATGAGTCTGATTTCGCTTCTCAATAGTGCGATAGGTTGGGTCGGATGAGGCGCGCGAGTCGGGATGTGCTTGGACATAAAAGGCCACAAGTACAGGACCAACATGCAGATTATCTAGACTAGATACAACGGATTGTCATGCTCCTTCCACACGCCGTCGGAGCCCAGGCTTTTGGAAAAGTACACCCGGCGCTCATGGTGTCCCCGCCCTTAAGCCAGGGCTCAAAAATATTCGCTGGCGCTTGAACACAACATTAAAGCCCCTTGACGTGGCACGTCGTTGTATTTTTCCGGTTTCTATGAATGCTAGGACAGATCATATGTTCTCTCCGTGGATAGCTGAAGAGATTGTAGAATCTCAGCCCCTAGCGGCTGATCTACTGATTCACACTCTACAGTTATCAAGCCCGTCCACAGGACACGTTAACGCCAATAAGCAACGATGACCTAGTCTTTGCGGTTGGTCACGACACTTACCTCGCCTGGGAGGCACATCTGACAACCCGAACAAAAACCTATAGAGAATTTCAATATCCGCCATTGATTAAGGCAAATGGCCGCTATCGACTCAGATCTGTAAAGTCGAATCGTAAGAATTGGTTGAATAGTGAAGGCCGCATGCATGGATAGCCAGTATGAGATCCATTTCGTCCGTTCAGGGCACAAAGAGGTCATTCGTGTGTCTAGTCACCACATGTCTGAAATACGGGCATGGAAAATCGCTCTCATGCGCGCGGGGGTATGTTATGGCGAGCTCACACAGCTTATAGCGAGTGAGAGCATCATGGCACTAGCCAAACGCTTATCGGTCTCTGGGGTACGGTGGAATAAGGCAAGCCATACCATATCATTTGCGGAACGCTCCTCCCTGCTGTCGTTAAGGCTCTGCGACAAAGACTAGAGCTGGTGAACCCACTGGTTCCGGTCATAGCCAGCCTATTGACTGCCCAATCGATCCGAATGCGACAACGCTGCGGAACTCCCGGCGCATTGCCGCGGCATGCCACGTTGTCAAACGCTTAAGCGCTGCTGGACTAACTCCGTGGTCAGCGTCGCCTCAGGCTTTTTTGCAAAGACCTTACTGCGGCAGCAGCAAAAAGCAGGATCAGGGCACCGAGCATTTTCACCACGAACACGCACTCCAACAAAATACCCATGTCGGCCTGGAACTTGATGAGTGAGAAAGCCCAGACCGTGTTTATGCCCATGAAGTTACCTTAGCCTCTTAACCGTTTATCCGCGGCCACCGTTACCCCTGAAATTAGCGTGATCGGCTCGGTCAACAGCGCGCTCCCGAAACTAGATAGATTTTTATACTTTCGCTCGAAGACCGCTTGCAGACTCAGTCATACTCTGGAGTTCATTGATCTTGTCCGCTGCATCTTTTAACGCCGTGGGTAACTACTCAGCTAACCCATGATCTGAAGCAGTTTTACCGTGCGCAACCCGCGCTATGCTGCCTAGCACTTTTATTGCAGCCAGTGAGCGAACCATGACGGACCATGCCTCACAGCACCCCTCGCCTGCTGCTGTGCGCTTTCCACCCGGGCTGATCATCGCCTGCCTGGCATTGGCTGGGGTCTTATTCCTGCCGTTTCCCGAGACCTTGCCTGTAGCAGGCCAGCGCATGCTGGCGATCCTGGTATTTGCCGTGATCGTGTGGATCACCGAGGCAGTTTCCTACGAAGCCAGCGCGATCATGATCACCTCGCTGATGGCCGTGCTGCTGGGCACCGCGCCGACCTTGGCCGACCCTTCGGTGAGCTATGGCTCTGCAGCGGGCGTGTCGATGGCGTTGTCGGGCTTTGCCAACCCGGCGTTGGCGCTGGTGGTCGGCGCATTATTCATCGCCGCGGCGATGACCCATACCGGGCTGGACAAACGCATCGCCCTGGTCACCCTGACCAAGGTCGGTGCAAGCACCCGACGGGTATTGCTAGGGGCGATGATCGTCATCGTCCTGCTCAGCCTAGTGGTGCCCAGCGCAACGGCGCGCAGTGCCTGCGTGGTGCCGATCATGATGGGGGTGATCGCCGCATTCGGGGTGCCGGCGCGCTCCAACATCGCTGCAGGAATCATGATCATCGTCGCCCAGGGCACCAGCATATGGAACGTCGGTATCCAGACCGCAGCGGCGCAGAACCTGCTGACCATCGGCTTTATGGACAAGATGCTGGGCGCGCGGGTGTCGTGGCTCGACTGGCTGATCGCCGGCGCGCCTTGGGCGCTGATCATGTCGGTGGTGCTGATCGTGCTGGTGTTGAAGCTGCTGCCGCCGGAAAGTGACAGCGTGCCCGGCGGCATGGCCGGGGTCAGCCAGAGCCTGGCCCAGCTGGGGCCGATGGGCGCCGCGCAAAAACGCCTGGGTGTGGTCTCGCTGCTATTGCTGTTGGCCTGGGCCACTGAAGGTCGCCTGCACCCGTTCGATACCACGACCACCACCTACGCCGGCCTGGTGGTGCTGTTGCTACCACGCTTTGGCGTGATGACTTGGAAGGATGTACAAGCGCGCATCCCGTGGGGCACGGTGATCGTGTTCGGCGTCGGCATCAGCCTGGGTACCACCTTACTCACCACCCAGGCCGGGCAGTGGCTGGGCGCGCAAGTGGTGCAGCACACCGGCCTGGATCAGCTCAGCTCGCTAGGAGTGCTCGCGGTGCTGGGCGCCTTTCTGATCCTCATCCACCTGGGGTTCGCCAGCGCCACCGCGCTGACCTCGGCGCTTCTGCCGATCTTGATAGCCGTGCTGCAAACCCTGCCAGGCGACTTCAGCCGCATCGGCATGACCATGTTGCTCGGCTTTGTGGTCAGCTTTGGCTTCATCTTGCCGATCAACGCCCCGCAGAACATGGTCTGCCTGGGCACCGACACGTTCACCCCGCGCCAGTTTGCCCGGGTCGGCCTGTGGGTCACGGCGATCGGCTATGCGCTGCTGCTGGTGTTCGCCAGCACCTACTGGTCTTGGCTTGGCTGGATGTAAACCCGAGCAGGGTCATGCGCGCAGCCGACGCTTCATGCGTATTGGCTATGCTGCCCCTGCAATAGCTCAAGCTCACTCAGCATTACTCGGAGGCATGTATGAAAGCTGCTGTTGTTGCCCAAGGGCGTCGCGTCGAGGTCGTGGACAAAACCCTGCGCCCGCTCAAACACGGTGAAGCGCTGCTGAAAATGCAGTGCTGCGGCGTTTGCCACACCGACCTGCACGTCAAGAACGGCGATTTCGGTGACAAGACCGGGGTGATCCTCGGCCATGAAGGCATCGGTATCGTTCAGGAGGTCGGCCCCGGCGTAACCTCGCTCAAGCCAGGCGACCGCGCCAGCGTGGCCTGGTTCTTCCAAGGCTGCGGCCACTGCGAGTACTGCAATAGCGGTAACGAGACGCTTTGCCGTGACGTGAAGAACTCCGGGTATACCGTCGACGGGGGCATGGCCGAGTCGTGTATCGTGGTGGCCGATTACTCGGTCAAAGTGCCGGATGGGCTCGACTCTGCCGCCGCCAGCAGCATCACTTGCGCAGGTGTCACCACCTACAAGGCGGTGAAGATCTCCAACATCCGCCCCGGTCAATGGATCGCCATCTACGGCCTCGGCGGGCTGGGTAACCTGGCCCTGCAGTACGCCAAGAACGTGTTCAACGCCAAGGTCATTGCCATCGATGTCAACGATGAGCAACTGCGCTTTGCCAGTGAGATGGGCGCGGATCTGGTGATCAACTCACGTAGCGAGGATGCCGCGAAAATCATCCAGGAGAAGACCGGCGGCGCCCACGCTGCGGTGGTCACGGCGGTGGCCAAGGCGGCGTTCAACTCGGCGGTCGATGCCCTGCGTGCCGGTGGCCGCCTAGTCGCGGTAGGCTTGCCGCCAGAAGCCATGAGCCTGGACATTCCGCGGCTGGTGCTCGACGGCATCGAAGTGGTCGGCTCGTTGGTTGGCACCCGGCAGGACTTGCACGAGGCGTTCGAGTTCGCCGCGCAAGGCAAGGTCGTGCCCAAGGTGACCCTGCGCCCGGTCGAAGACATCAATCAGATTTTCGACGAGATGCAAGAAGGCAAGATCAAAGGCCGCATGGTGATCGACTTCAGTCGCTGAACATGCCCTCAACTCGGCATGGGTCAGCCAGCCTATGCCGAGGTATCGCTCGTGGCGCTACATGAACAAATGTCCATGTGCCCGGTGAAGCTACTGATAGCGGGCAGAGCGGGCTGGGGCTCTCGGCATACTCCATTCGGGTACTGACTTTGAATGCCTGCCCATGTCCCACGCCATCGCCCCTGAAGCACTCCGCCACAATGCCGAACGGCTCGAGAGAACCCCTCACAAAACCGCGTACCGGACTATACACTCCATCGTATCAGCACATAAGCGAAGCGGACATTGTTGTCATTGACGGTGAGCCCTGGGGTGATCCACCCCTCCCTTCTCAACTCTGTAAATCCCAATTGGGTGCTATTGCCATGCGCTGCGTTGCTTGGGTGAATGGTGGCAATCACCGCTACAACCTTCAAAAAATACCTTTGACTGTCCGCTATCAACCCATAGCAGACGCTCGCAGAACGAAGACTGCGGCAAGATCTTCGTATTTTGCCGAGTCCCAGTTTCGATGTCGGCGCTCGCTGTCAGCTTGCTACATGGGGTAGCGGCGTCAAGCCACTATCTTTGATCGCGGCGTCGGCTTCTGGCGATGCCAGATAGTCGAGGAGCGCCTGGGCTGCGGCATGATGCTGGCTCTTGGTGACGACAGCGCCAGAATACATCGTCATTTTCTGCGCTTCAGCCGGTATCAGACCAACGATGTCGATCCCCTTTACTGGCTTAAGCTCACTGAGCTGTTGGAAGCCGATCTGTGCTTGGCCGCGAGCGATCACCGCGCCGACAGGCTCGGCAGGTATCATGTGAGCCTTGGCCACGAACTGGTCACCGAGCTGCAGGCGAGGGAACAGGGTCTTGGAAAGATAGACGCCGCTTGCGCTGTCGGAGTATGCGACAGAGCTGCTGTTTTGCAGCACTGTGCGCAATGCCTGCATGGTGCCTATGTCCGGCTTCGATTCGCCTTTGCGAACGGCCATGGCAATGAAAGACTTTCCGAGATCAATTCGGCTGGTCTTATCGGCTAGACCGCTGGCGACCAAGTTGTCGAGCGCCGAACCTACCATCAGAACTACATCCGCCTGCTCACCGCGGGCGAGCCTATTTGGGACGGCCTGTGGGGTTTCCCCCATCGAAGGCGCGGCTAGAACTTCCAGCTTCACGCCGTATGTCTTCTCATAAGCTGGCGCCACTTCCCGGATAGCGCCCATGATGCCGCCGGAACTAAGAACGGTCAGCGTTTCCTCACCACCTTGCACAACGTCAGCAGCCGAGCAGACGAATGAGGTAGTTAAGAGGGTGGCACAGAACAGCATTCGAAGCATCAGAGCTTTCTCCACTAGTAAAGGAACGGAATCTTACCGGGGCGGAGCTCAAGCTTCTGATTAATCGACGATTAAGAATGTTTTACTTTTCTATCCGCAATTGGCATGTATGGAGCAGGCAGCTGACCCTTTTCGACCCAGCGGTCGGCCGTTGAGGCAAAGAGGTTGGCTCCAGCAGCTTGCGAATACCCAGGAGGAACGGGTAAGCGCGACTAGATGCTGTTCAGCACGCTCAATGAATACCCGTTGCATTTGGCTAGATCTTGATTAATGTAGAGATAGATATATTTTATGTCGAGTTTTCTACATGATCTATTGGTCGCTATTGATCCTTGGGCTGCCGACGGCCAACGCCACCGAGCGTATGCGCGCCTGGAGAACCCTGAAGGCCTCAGGTGCAGCTGTGCTGCGGGATGGTGTGTACCTGTTGCCGGAAAAAAGCGCGGGCCGCGAAGCGTTCAAAGCAGTGGAGCGAGATGTGCTGGCAATCAACGGCACGGCATTTCTGCTATCGCTGCCTGAACGCGAGGAGCGCTTCAGCGGGCTATTTGACAGACGCGATGAGTACGCCAAGCTCATGGAGGAAATTGCAGGCTGCCGAGCTGACTTGTCCCCGGATGATGCGCTGCAGAAAGCCCGGCAGGTACGCAAGCTCAGGAAGGCCTTCGGCCAGTTGGCGGCGATCGACTTCTTCCCAGGCCTGCTCAAGAACCAAGCCGATTCGGCCCTGCAGGAGCTTGAGACCGCGATTAGCCGTGCACTGTCCACCGACGAGCCGAGTGCGCACGATGAGGCCATCAACCAGCTGGAGCGCAGCAAATACCAAGGTCGCCGATGGGCAACGCGAAAACGCCCCTGTGTGGATCGGTTGGCCTGTGCCTGGCTAATCCGTCGCTTCATCGATGCCGACGCCGAATTCATTTGGTTGGACAGTCTCAGCGACTGCCCAAGCGATGCACTCGGCTTTGATTTTGATGGGGCCAGGTTCAGCCACGTCGGCCAGCGGGTTTCATTCGAAAATCTCATTGAGAGCTTTGCCGTTCAGCAGCAAGGTCTGACACGCCTGGCAGACGTCATTCACTACCTGGATGTAGGGGGAAACCAGCCTTCCGAAGCACCCGGTATCGAGCGTGTCCTCGCCGGCTTGAGAGAGAGCATTGGTGATGACGATCAACTGACAATGGTCGCCGGAAGCATCTTCGATGGCCTGCTGACGGCTTTCGCAAGTGAGGAAGCCCAAAATGGTTGATACTACCTCCGCGGTGAGCGAGCAGCCGCCATCGCAAGCGGCTCAGCAACCGATCGGCCTCTATGAAGCCTTCCTGTTCTGGCTCAAGTTGGGCTTCATCAGCTTTGGCGGGCCCGCCGGGCAGATCTCGATTATGCATCAGGAACTGGTTGAGCGCCGGCGGTGGATCAGTGAGAAGCGATTTCTGCACGCGCTGAACTACTGCATGTTGCTGCCCGGTCCTGAAGCTCAGCAGCTCGCGACGTACATCGGCTGGCTCATGCACCGCACCTGGGGCGGGCTGATTGCCGGCGCATTGTTCGTACTGCCTTCGCTGTTCCTCCTGATCGGCTTGTCCTGGGTCTATGTCGCCTTTGGCGAGGTACCGGTAGTCGCGGGGATCTTCTATGGCATCAAGCCAGCGGTCACGGCCATTGTCGTCCATGCCGCCCACCGGATTGGCTCGCGAGCCCTGAACAATGGTTGGCTGTGGGCCATGGCTGGTGCTTCGTTCGTGGCCATCTTCGCCCTCAACGTGCCGTTCCCGCTGATCGTTCTGGTGGCCGCCATCATCGGCTATATGGGTGGTCGCTTCGCCCCAAGCAAATTTGTGATCGGCGGCGGTCATAGGGCTTCAAAGAACAGCTATGGCCCTGCCCTGATCGATGACGATACCCCAACACCTGAACATGCCCGTTTCAGCTGGGGGCATCTAGTACGTCTTATTCTGATAGGTGCCACGCTCTGGGTCCTGCCTATGGGGCTGTTGACGCTGTCATTTGGCTGGGACGGAACCCTGACGCAAATGGGCTGGTTCTTCACCAAGGCCGCACTGATGACGTTTGGCGGTGCATACGCTGTGCTGCCCTATGTGTATCAGGGTGCTGTCGGGCACTACGGCTGGATGACACCAACCCAGATGATCGATGGCCTCGCCTTGGGAGAATCCACGCCGGGGCCATTAATAATGGTGGTTGCTTTCGTCGGCTTTGTCGGTGGCTACGTGCACCCGATGTTCGGTGCGGAGCACCCATTTGTTGCTGGCGCGGTCGCGGCGAGCCTCATCACCTGGTTCACCTTCCTGCCGTCGTTCATCTTCATCCTTGCTGGCGGCCCAGTGGTGGAGTCAACTCACAACGAAATGAAATTCACCGCACCGCTGACGGGCATCACCGCCGCTGTGGTGGGGGTTATTCTGAACCTCGCCATGTTCTTCGGCTACCACGTGCTCTGGCCAAAGGGCTTCAGTGGGACGTTTGATTGGCCTTCAGCGGTGATCGCGGTTGCTGCAACAGTTGCTCTGTTCAGCTTCAAGCGCGGAGTGATACAGGTGCTATTTGCCTGCGCACTGGCCGGCCTGGCGGTTCACATGTTGCGTGTATGACACCAGAGGATATGCCCGGAAGGTAAGCACTTCGGGTCGGTCGCGGCTTCTTCTAACGACGTCCACAGGCCGCGCCTATGTGCTTTTTCACGTTGTAGATAAGCTGCCGTTCACCAGTGTCCGCTTTGCGTCGATTCTGTTGAAAAAGTAGCTCCCCTGTCTGGCCTGCAGCAAAATCTGCGCATCGGCCAGCAGGGAAGCACGCAGCATGATGGGACAGTTATCGAGTGGGCAGGAACGGCTGTTTTACTCATTCAACCTTGAAGACCACATCCCCGCCAATCACCTTCTGCGTAGCATTGATCGGTGTCTCGATCTGAGCGACTTGCGCCATTACCTCGCCGATTTTTACAGCCCGATTGGGCGTCCGTCGATTGATCCCGAACTGATGATCCGCATGCTGATCGTGGGCTATTGCTACGGCATTCGCTCAGAGCGGCGGCTGTGCGAAGAGACCCATTTGAACCTGGCGTATCGCTGGTTCTGCCGGTTGAGCCTTGAAGATGAGGTCCCCAATCACTCGACCTTTTCCAAAAATCGACACGGCCGTTTTCGGGACAGCGATCTGTTTCGCTGGCTGTTCAATGAAGTGCTGCGTCGTTGCATGGACGCTGGCTTGGTCAAAGGTGAAGGCTTTGCCGTGGACGCCAGCATCATCAAGCAATCCGCGCGACTCTCAGTTTTCGACGTGTTTACTACGTTTTCACACAGCCTGGGTCGATTGCGGACATTGCTAAACCACCAGAGCGCGTTTTGAAAAAAACAAGTGACGCCAGACAGAAAAGGATGGCTTCTTTTCAACCCAGTGCTGCGGCGAATGCTTCAGGCGCTCCTCTGCCAGAGCACCAAGGCCACACACACAGGCGCGATTCAAGCTGAGCTGCCCTTTTGAGACTGAGGTATCTCGCCCCTGCTAGCGACTCCGCTGCCGGTGCGATAAAACCGAGCCCTCCACATTCCCTTTAGCGCATGCCAACGCCAGCCTAACTGATCATGGTGAAGACCAGTTACCAGCTGGATTCTGCCATGACGCGTTCTCCCTACCCCTTACTCGTAGTCTGCTTGGTTGCCCTCACGGCCGCCGCTCAGGACGTGCGCGAGCGCTCAGATCTTAGATTGATGCAGCGGCAGATCGATGCCATCGAGCTGTTGGCTGATCGAGCACACAGCAGCGCAACCGGCACTGACCGAGTTCGTTATCGCTTCGACTACCCCAGGTTAACGGCAGACTTGGAGCGCGTCCGGCACGGCATCAGCAACTACCTATCGCCCTCACGTGCGCAGCCAACTGACCTGGTCGAGCTGACTGTTGATTACCGTGCTGAAGCGCCGCACTCGAGCCCTTCCGATGAGCATGACTGACGCCCAACTCAGCGCGTTCTCTGCCGTTGCCGGGTTCACCCCGCAGCTCAGTTCCGTGCTGTGGCGCTCATCGGTGTTAGTACTCGCATTGCTCTGGTGCGCCTGGGCGCTGTGGACCGGTTACCGCGGCTGGGCGGCAGGTAACCTCAATTTTGGTGCGCTCGGCGGCAGCACGCTGCGCCTGTCCCTCGTCCTGATCGTGCTGATGTTTTTCATGCTGTCGTAACCAGGAGACCTTGCCATGAACCTCTCCCGCCACTACCCCCGCCCGCTTCTCTTGCTGCGGGATACCTGCTCGAAAGCCCTGTTCGGCTGTCTGGTTTTGCTGAGTTCGACGTTCGCCAGGGCCGACCTGCCAACCATGGAAGCCCCCTCCCGGGGTGAAGGTTCGGGGCTGATCGACACCATCAAGAACTACGCCTACGACGGCGGCATCCTCCTCGGACTGTTGATCGCCACACTTGCCTTCCTGGGCGTGGCCTGGCATTCGCTCACGGTCTACGCCGACGTACAGAACCAGCGCAAAACCTGGAAAGACCTCGGCGCCGTGGTCGGCGTCGGCGCGCTGCTGGTAGTGGTGATCCTGTGGTTCCTCACCAAAGCCGCGACGATTCTATGAGGTCACCATGTCCGACGCCCCTGCCACGCTGCCAGACGGCACACTGACCTTCCTGCCGGAACGCCTCAACCGTGACCCGGCCGTCCTACGCGGCCTCACCAACGACGAGATGTGGGTCGCCCTGATCATCGGTGCAGCGCTGGGCGTGATCTTCGGCGCGCCGCTGGCGTTGGCCACCGCCTCCATCGCCACCCTCCCCACCTGCATGTTCCTCTGCATGGCATTGGTGTTGCTCGGCGGCGGCAAGCTGCTGCGCCGGGCCAAGCGTGCCCGCCCCGAAACCTGGTTGTACCGACGCCTACAGTGGCACCTGGCAGTGCACTGGGGCATCGGTTCGCACCAACTGATCCTGCATTCGGGGCCGTGGACCTTGCGCCGTACGCGTCGGCATGTGAGGGCCACGCCGTGAGCCGCTTCCGCAACAAGGTGGATGCGCAGCAGGCGCATATTTTCAGCCTGCGCCTCGCCGTGGCAATCCTGGCACTGCTGTCCGGCGGGCTCTGGTACGGCTGGCAGGCCGCGCCCTCCGAACTCACCATTCACGTACCGCCCGATCTGCGCTCCGGCAGTACGCGCAAGTGGTGGGATGTGCCTCCCGAGAACATCTACGCCTTCGCCCTGTACATTTTTGGCCAACTCAACCGCTGGCCCACCGACGGTGAGGTCGACTACCACCGAGCCATCTTTGCCCTGCAGCCCTACCTGACGCCCGCGTGCAAGACGTTCTTCGATGGCGACTTCGAGTATCGCAAGGCCGCCGGCGAACTGCGTGGCCGGGTGCGCGGCGTTTACGAGGTGCTCGGCCGTGGCTACAGCGACGACCCCGACCTGCGCGTGAAGCAGCTGGATAATCACAGCTGGCTGGTCAAGCTCGACCTCAACGCCGACGAGTACTACGCCGCCGAGCCGGTAAAACGCGTGGTCGTGCGCTATCCGCTGCGGGTGGTGCGCTTCGACGTCGACCCTGAACGCAATAAGTGGGGCCTGGCGCTGGACTGCTACGAAGGCACACCGCAGAAGCTGACATTGCCGGGAGGTGCGTGATGATGCGTGTCTTGATCCTAATTCTGGTGATGACCAGCGGCTGGTGTTCAGCGGTCGGCGCCGTCGAGGTCAAATACTGGGACCGCCTGCCCTTGGCCGTTCCGCTCACGGTGGGCCAGGAGCGGATCCTGATGCTGGATGAAGATGTTCGCGTCGGACTGCCCAGCGCGATCGCCAACAAGCTTCGCGTGCAGTCGGTCGGCGGTACGATCTACCTGCGCGCCGCCGAAGCACTCCCCCCTACCCGGTTGCAACTGCAGTCGGTGAAGACGGGCGACATCATCCTGATCGATATCGAAGCGCTCGAGGGCAGCGAGTCACTGGAGCCTGTCAAGATCGTGGCCCAGGCCCAGGCACTGGACGCGGACAACGAAAAAGATGCAGCACCTGCGGCGACGCCGGTACCGGTGGTGCTTACCCGTTATGCCGCGCAGAACCTCTATGCGCCACTGCGTACGGTGGCGCCATTGCCCGGTGTGCGGCGTGTGCCACTTAGCGACTCCGCCGCGCTCAGGACCTTGCTGCCGACCGAACGGGTTTCGATCAAGGTGCTTGCTGCGTGGCGCCTGGGCGACTACTGGGTAACGGCGGTAAAGATCGTGAATCGCGGGCCCGGCAAGGTCACGCTGGACCCGCGTCACCTGCAGGCGACGCTGTACGCCGCGACGTTCCAGCACGCAGACCTTGGCCTCGCCGGGACGCCTGAAGACACCACCGTGGCCTACCTGGTTACCCGCGGCGGGGACTTGAAGCACGCGCTGCTGTTGCCTCCGCCAACACCGGAGGCTACCGATCATGAGAGCTAACAGCCTGCTGAAGTGGTTGGTGCCTGGAGTCCTGCTGGGCATCGTGCTGATCATATTCAAATCCTGGATGGCCGCTCCGGACGGCCAGCGCGCTCGCGATCCGGACAAAACCACGCTCAGCGCGGAACAGGCCAAGGCCTTGGGCATCGCGGGCGACACTCCACGCGACACCGTGGCCACGCTGATCGGCCAGGTCAAAGCGATGCGCAGTGAGATGCAGACGCTGAAGAAAGGCAACGATGCGCTACAAACCGAGAACAACCGGCTGCGTTCGCGCGAAGGCAATATCGACACGCGCATCCAGAGCACCTTGAGCAGCGTCACCCAGCAGGTCACCGAGCAGCGCCAGCTAGCCAACGATGCCCGGCAGAAGGCCGAACAGCAGCACCGCGAAACCCAGAGCCTGCTGTCCAGGCTCAAGGACCAGCTCACCAAGAAGCCGGCCGCGAAGTCGGATCTCCCCGCAGGCTTTGGGCTTGAGCCCGGCGACGAAGAACAGTTTTCGGGTGCGCAATCAGCGCCTGATGCAGTGCAGTGGATCGAGCCGTCGAATGCGCGCGCCGGCCATGACGACGCCAGCAAAGGTGATGGTCCGCTGTCATCGCTGACGTCGACGTTCAAGGACCTGCACGGCCTGGACAACAACGCCATTGATCGTGGCCAGGACCGCTTGCGTGTCGTCGCCAAGGGCGAGCGTGACTTGGAGGACGCGCAGGACCGCGCCGAGGGTGCCAAGCCCGTTTACACCCTCCCTGAAAACTCGACGCTGATGGGCTCGATCGCCATGACCGCGCTGATTGGCCGGGTCCCGGTGGACGGCACGGTGAACGACCCCTATCCGTTCAAGGTGCTGGTGGGTCCGGACAACCTCACCGCCAACGGCATCGACCTGCCAGATGTGGTCGGCGCGGTCATGAGCGGCACCGCCGCCGGCGACTGGACGTTGTCCTGCGTGCGCGGCCAGGTCGAGTCGATCACCTTTGTCTTCAGCGATGGCACCGTCCGCACGGTGCCCGAGCCGCAAAAGGTCGTCACCCGCAATCGCAGCAGCACCCAGTCCTCCGACACTGAAAAGATCCGCGGCGGGCTGGGCTACATCTCCGATCCCTACGGCATTCCCTGCATCTCCGGGGAGCGCCGTTCCAACGCCCAGCAATACCTGGGCAGCCAGAGTCTGATCACGGCGGCCGGCGCCGCCTTCGCCGCGGCCCTGGGCAGCGAGCAGACCAACACCTCATTTATCAACTCGGCCGGCGGCAGCCTGGGCTTGACCCAGAACAGCGGCAACAGCGCGCTGAACTCGGTCATCAGTGGTGGCATTGGCGATATCCGTGAGTGGATCAACAAGCTCTATGGCGAAGCTTTTGCCGCCATCTACGTCCCGCCCGGGGCCAAGGTGGCCCTGCACCTGGATCACGAGATCAGCATCGACTACGAACCCAAAGGCCGGAGAGTGAACCATGAAAGCCCATCCATCTCGGTACTGGATCTGGATTAGCCTGCTGCTCGGCCTGCACCTGGCCGGCTGCTCCACCAGCAAGGAGGAAATGCTGTCCCACGGCGATCAAACCATGTTGGACATCTGGAACGGCGGTGGCGCCGTCGGTTCCCAGCAGCAGTTGCAGGAAGCGCGTGGCGAACTGCGCCGTCCAGTGCTCGACCCTGAGCGCCTGATAGGCGACCAAAGCGCTTACACGCGCACCGCCGCCAACGAGATCCGCGCCCAGTTCCCACGCCTGCCCAATCCGGACCTGGTCATGTACGTGTACCCGCACCTGGCCGGTACCCAGCAGACCCCCGTTCCAGGCTACTCGACCGTGTTCCCGCTGTACGAGAAGGTCCAGTACGCGCTGCCCGGCGAACGCCTGGACGATCTGTGATGGCCGATGACATAAGACCCGACCCGCCACACTGGAAGCCCTGGCGCGCGGCGCAGCGCCGGCGCGCTACGCTTGCCGACGAGGCCGCCCAGTATGCGCACAATCCCAGCTTCACCGATCACCTACCCTGGGTCGAATACCTCGAGGACGAGCAGTGCTTTCTGCTCGACGACAACCGCTCAGTGGGCGCGGTGTTCGAGCTGCAGCCGATCGGGACCGAGGGTCGTGAGCCCGAGTGGTTGATGGCGGCCCGTGACGCCCTGGAGGATGCGTTGCAGGACAGCTTCGACGAACTGGACCAGGCTCCCTGGGTGGTGCAGTTCTTCTGCCAGGACGACAGTGACTTTGCCCCGTACCTTGATCGCCTGGAGCGCTATATCGCGCCGAGGGCACGCGGCACACCATTTACCCAGGCCTTCCTCGCTTCGATGCAGCGTCATCTCGACGCCATTGCTAAACCGGGTGGGCTGTTCGACGACCATGTCGTGTCCCACCTGCCCTGGCGCGGCAGCAATCGGCGGATTCGACTGGTGGTCTACCGCTGGCTCGGGGACCAGGGTGACGATGACGGGCAGAGCCCGACTCAGCTGCTGAGCCGCACTTGCGACCGCCTGGTGGCCTCGCTGCAGGCCTGCGGGGTCAGCCCTCGACGGTTGACCGGACGCGACTTCTACGCCTGGTTGCTGCCCTGGTTCAACCCGTCCCCTGCCCTCACCGACGAATCCCCCGCAGCGTTCTATCGACGCGTGCCCTATCCGGAGACGGACGACGGCGAGGAGCTGCCGCTGCCGTTCGACCACGATTTCGCCGAGCGGCTGTTCTTCCAGGAACCACGCTCCGATAGCGAACAGGGCCTCTGGTACTTCGATCAACAGCCTCATACGGTGATGGTGGTCGACAAGCTGCGCAGGCCGCCCCATATCGGCCAGCTGACCGGCGAAACGCGTAAGGGCGAGGCGTTGAACGCCTTGTTCGATCAGTTGCCCGAGCATGCGGTCATGAGCCTGACGTTGGTGATCACGCCCCAGGATGTGCTCGAGGAGCAGCTCAACCGCCTGGCACGTAAAGCCATCGGCGAGAACCTCGCCTCGACCCAGACCCGCCAGGACGTGGAAGAAGCGCGCGCGCTGATTGGGCGCCAGCACAAGCTGTACCGCGGTACGCTGGCGTTGTATCTACGCGGTACGGATGAACAACAGCTGCGCCAGCGCTCGGTTCAGGCCGCCAACGTCCTGCTCGGCGCTGGCTTGCAGCCGGTGCGTGAGGGCGACGAAGTGGCGGCGTGCAACAGCTACCTGCGCTGGTTGCCGATGGTCTACAACCCAGCACGCGACACGCGCAACTGGTACACGCGACTGTTGTTTGCCCAACATGTCGCCAACCTGCTGCCGCTCTGGGGCCGCAGCGTCGGCACCAGCAACCCAGGCATCACCTTCTTCAACCGTGGGGGGGCACCGCTGTCGTTTGACCCATTGTCACGTTTCGACCGCTCCATGAATGGCCACCTGCTGCTGTTTGGACCGACCGGGGCCGGCAAGTCGGCCACCCTGGTCTCGATCCTGATGCAGGTCATGGCCGTGTACCGGCCGAGGCTGTTCATCGTTGAAGCGGGCAACTCCTTTGGCCTGCAGGGCGACTACTTCGCCACGCTCGGCTTGTCCGTCAACAAGGTCCAGCTCAAACCCGGCAGTGGCCTAAGCCTGGCGCCGTTTGCCGATGCCCGTCGGCTGATCGAGCATCCGGACCAGGTGGCTAGCCTGTCGACCGAAGACCTGGATGAAACGGCGCTAGACAGTGATGAGCAGCGTGACGTGTTGGGCGAGTTGGAGATCACCGCGCGGCTGATGATCACCGGTGGTGAAGCCAAGGAAGAGGCGCGCCTGACCCGCGCTGATCGCAGCCTGATCCGCGAGTGCATCCTCGATGCCGCCCAGCACTGCGCCGCGACCGAACAACAGGTGCTGACGCGCCATGTCCGCGATGCCCTACGCCAGGTCGCCACAGACGCCCATTTGCCGGACAAACGCCGTGAGCGCGCTCAGGAAATGGCCGAGTCCATCGACCTGTTCTGCCAGGGTTTCGAGGGTGCCCTTTTTGACCGGCCCGGCACGCCCTGGCCAGAGAGCGATGTGACGATTGTCGACCTCGCCACCTACGCTCGTGAGGGTTACGAGGCGCAGATGTCGATCAGCTACATCAGCCTGATGAACACGGTGAACAACCTGGCCGAGCGCGACCAGTTCCTCGGGCGTCCGATCATCATGGTCACAGACGAAGGCCACATCATCACCAAGAACCCGTTGCTGGCCCCCTTTGTAGTCAAGGGCACGAAGATGTGGCGCAAGCTGGGTGCCTGGTTCTGGCTGGCCACGCAGAACCTGGCCGACTTCCCCGACGCGGCGCAGACCATGCTCAACATGATCGAGTGGTGGATATGCCTGAACATGCCGCCGGCGGAAATCGAGGAAATCGCCCGGTTCAAGAAACTCACGCCGGCGCAGAAGGCGCTGCTGCTCTCTGCGAGCAAGGCCTCGGGCAAGTACACCGAAGGCGTAGTCCTGTCGAAGAACCTGGAAACACTGTTCCGCGCGGTGCCGCCGAGCCTGTACCTCGCCCTGGCCATGACCGAGCCCGAGGAAAAAGCCCAGCGCTGGCGATTGATGGAAGAGCACCAGCAGTCCGAGCTGGGGGCCGCCCTGCAGGTCGCAGCGGAGATTGATCGCCTGCGCGGCATGTTGTGACCGATACCGCCAGGACTGTTCGCAACCTCTTAGCTCAGCAAAAATCGATAAGAGCACATTTGTACTCTTTCGGTATTTTGCCTGACTCGCTCTGCTAAATCAGCCCGTCAGGCGAAATCGATAAACCCGGACTCAGTTTGTCTCCCCTCCTCCAGCACCGGATCCGGGATGCTGAAACTTGGCGCATGGATGCACACCGCTGCCACCTGCCGAGCGTTGCCCATGAGCGTGACCGTCTCTACCCGCTGCAGATCACCGATGCCCAAGAAGGCTGGCGAAAGTCGTGCGTTCACTGCGGCGGTTCTGCTCATCGCCACCGAGCAGTGCCTGGCACTGACCACCCCGACCATCATCGCCTCCGTCACTTCGCTGCAGTGCCTGGAGTACCGGGTCGTCGGCATCTGCTACTGGCTGCTATGCACGCCGTTCGGCTGCACGGTGCGAACCTCGCCGAAGATCCGGCATTTCATTCCCGAGCTGGTGGTGTCGAGTTACGCCGACACCGGCACCAACCCCTGGAGCGAGATGTCGGCACTGTCGACACCGACGCCAGCGTCACAAGGGGGTGGCAACCTGATCACGCCTTCCCCGCAGCGCGATAACCTGCCTCGGTTCAAGAATGTCGACGGCATCGGGCACCCCGGCGGGGCTGCCCTGACGGCCTTGGCGCACACGTTCGGCTATGCGTGCCCAAGCGGTGCCGTGCCGTTTGCGCCCTACTACCTCAGTACCCTCGACCCACTGGCGTGGCGCCAGGCCATTCCCGAATCCGTCTACCCGCAGGCACTGGTGCCAGGAATGCGCGAGATCGGCAACCAGGCACTCGGCGACATGTGGGGTAGCGTCTACCCTCGCCACGGATTTCTGGTGCAGCCCGACGATTTCAAAGCCGGTGCCGTGATGGCTCAACGCGCCAGCGACTTCATTACCCGCGCTGGCCAGCCGCATGTCTACCTGCCGCTGCAGCCGGTGCCTGCTCCCGGCTACTGGCCCCCGCAGCCGGTGCTGGAAAACAACGTCAACAACCACCGCTGGCAATTGCTCACGCCGGTGATCCAAAGCACCTGTGCCATCTTCCCCAGCCCAACGATCCAGAGCGCCGACGGCGCCTATGCCTGGTCGCTGTGGCGGCCCTACCGCTGCTGCCAGCGCATGGGCCAGACCTTCCTGTTCAGCATCGATTTTGACGGAGGCCAATGATGAAGACCCTCTCGATCGGTCTGCTTTGCTTCGTCGTCTATGCCGTGGGCCACGCCGCCGAGAGCGGCTACCACCTTGGTGACCAGGCTCCGGTCTTGGACGACCGGGTGATGTACACCATCGGCGGTGGTTCAGCGGCAGGAGCGCCCTCCTCGCTCTACCGACCCAATGGCCTTGGTGTGGGCATGTCGTGGCGCGCCAACATGATGTGCGGAAACATGAACCTCTCGAACACCCTGCAGAACCAGCTCAATGGCGCCACCCAGGGTTTCCAGCAAATCATGGGCAACGTCATCCAGAACGCGACTCAGGCGGTGATGTCGCTGCCGGCGATGATCATCCAGCGGGCCAATCCCGGGCTGTATGAGCTGCTGAGCAATGGTGTTCTGCAGGGACGGATCGACTTCGACCGCTCCAAGCTCACCTGCCAGGCAATGGCGGCGAAGATGGCTGACAAGGTCGACCAGGCCGGCTGGGGTGCGCTGGCGCAGAACCAGGAAATGCAGCACAACCTCGAGCAGTCCGGCGGTGATGCCGTGACGGCTGTGAAAGACACCGAATCCAATAACGGCAACAACGGCGTCAGTTGGGTCGGTGGGCAAAAAGCCGGTGGCAACGGCCAGCAACCCATCCGGGTGACGTCGGACGTCGTCAAAGCCGGCTACAACCTGCTGCACAACCGGGCGATCGAGGACACCTCAGCTCTTGGTTCGAGTTGCCAGAATGGCGCCATCTGCCAAGCCTGGTCGAGTCCCGAGGAGGCCTCCGAGTGGGCGACACGTGTGCTCGGGGAGACCGAGGTGCAGACCTGCGACGACTGCGAGACGCTGCGGGTAACCGCCGGTACCGGCCTGTCGCCGCTGATCCAGGAAACCTACACGGAAAATCTGGAAGGTTTGCAACGCATGGTCTCAGGCGCCGAGCAACCCTCCCCGGAGAACCTCGGCAAAGTCTCCAGCCCGTTGCTGCAGGTCTCTCGCGGCGTCATCGAGGGGCTGCGCGACGACCCCGACCAGAACCTGATAGCACGACGCCTGGCCAGCGAGACCGCGCTGTCCAGTGTGATCTACAAAGCGATGCTGTTACAGCGCACGCTGTTTGCTGGCAGCCACGAGCCTAACGTGGCCTCAGCACAGCCCGCCACCAGCGCCCTCAACGGCAACGTGGAAACGCTGGAGCGCGAGATCCGCCTGCTGCAAACCGAGCTGCAGGTACGCCAGGCGCTGGCCACCAATACCGCTAGCCTGGTCCTCGATCGCCACGCCGGCGGCGCCGATGCCTCGCGTAGCATCGACCAGCGCGATCCGGAGCCGGACCGGTTGCGCCGGGCCGAACAGGAGATGAGCACGCCATGATTTTGTTTTCGGTGAAGTCCACGCTCGCACGTGTGCTGATGATCCTCGGCGCCATGCTGGGGATTTTGTTGATGGCTTGGATGGCGCTGCACCTGTCCATGACCCAGTTGGATTGGCTCGAGCCGGCACGAGGGACAACGCCCTACTTCGCGTGCTGGCGCGCCCTCTTGTACACCCTGATTTTTGCCGGGTGGGCCGCAGCGTTGCGCAGGCGGCCCAAGCCTGAAGATGAGCAACGGCTGAAGCGCCTGGGATTGATCGGCTTCAGTTCGATCATCCTGGTCGAGCTGTCTCGCGTGTGAGGTGCAGCCATGAACATGAGCACCAACAGCTATCTCGAGTACTACCTGTCACTGCTGGCCTGGATCATCAACAACGGCATCTGGAACATGCTGGCAGACACCGGGCTGTTCGCCGCCCCCTTCGGTGCAATCATCCTGCAGGAATGGCTGTCAGCCCGCCAACAGGGTGCCGACGAGGGCAACAAGGGGTTGTTGTCGATCCCTCGCGTCGAGAACCGGTTGTGGATGAGCTACGTGGTCATTCTGTTTGGCTGCATGCCGTTTTTCCCGCTGAACCTTTCATCCGTGAGCTTTGACGATGCTGCGAGTCAGCGGTGTGGCGTGTCCATGGCCAAGCCCGCGGATACTGCCTGGGGCACAACCTTCAACACCATCGGAGAGAAATCCGCGAATGTCCCCGTGTGGTGGTTCCTGGTGCATGCCATGAGCAAAGGCATCACCGCCGCCGCGACCGCATCGATCCCCTGCGCACCGGACATCCGTGCGATGCGCATGGAGATCGACAGCTCGCGGATCAACGACCAGATACTGCTGCAGGAGGTCGCCGACTTCACCCGAGACTGCTACGGCTTTTCGCGCTCGCGGCTGTTTACCAATCGGCCCGATTTAGACGATTCCCAGAGCTACGACGCGTCCTGGATTGGCTCGACCTACCTACTCAATACACCGGGTTACTACGATACCGATCGCTCGCGAATGCCCAGGGTCGATTGGCCATACGACGAGACCCGGGATACCTCGCTGCCCCAGCTCGACAACGGTGCCGGTTATCCCACCTGCAAGCAATGGTGGAGCGATGGCACCATCGGATTACGTGATCGCCTGGTGTCCGAGCTCGATCCATCGTTGATGTCGCAGTTACGGGGCTGGCTGACTGGGCGCACCACCACCGAGATCGAAGACGCTACCTTGCGTGAGCTGGTGAGCCCGCGGCAGCAATCGTTGAGCATGGCGCCCGGGCAGGTGTTCCAGGACTACGGCAGCAGTGCCAGGGGCGGCTCACTGACGCAAGGGCTCAACAACCTGGCCACCAACACCGGCCTGGCCCTCGGCTCGTTCAGCAATTACCCGGCGATGAATGCCTTGCGTACAGCCTTACCGATGGTTCAGGCCTTCCTGATCATGGGCACAATCATCAGCTTGCCACTGGTGCTGCTGATCAGCACCTACCAGTTGAAGGCGCTCATGACGATCACGTTCGCGCTGTTCACCCTGCACATGCTGACGTTCTGGTGGGAACTGGCGCGCTGGATAGATTCGAGCATGCTCGAAACCCTGTACAACCAGGTCTCTGCCACAGACCAGGCATTGTTGTCGTTACCGACGGCAGGCTTCATGGACGGAACGGTCACCGCGCAGGTAATCGAGTACGTCATGGGCGCAATGTTCGTGGTGCTGCCGATGTTTTTCCTGGGCGTGATGAGCTGGGCGGGATACAACGTGGGCAGCGGTATGCAAACGCTCCTGACCCGCGGAAGTGAAGGTGCTCAGGTACAAGCAGAGAAGGGATCTTCACAGCTTATGTCTGGAGCCCGCAGATTGAAATAACCAATCACCTAGGGGCCCCATTATCGTCATACATTTCTGGGTATCGCAGATGATGTCGAGGATGGCTCATTTCATGGATACGAGGCTGTCTATCACCACTGATTGGCAGAGCCGCAATAGTCCATACAGCTACCATGCCTATTGCAAGGAAAAGCGCAACTGAAGCAACGGCTAGCACCAGGATTAACTTGAAAACATAAAAAACGACTTTGCGATACTTGATCGGAACCGGGGCAAGCATGCCGAAGTCCAGAATCGTAGACTCCAGTTTGTTAACCAGCCGGCCGACACCAACCGCAGCACGAATTAGATACTTGCCAACAGATGTACGACTAGAAGTGGAACAAGTCGGAGTCGACATTTGATTACCTCCCTCCCCGTGCCTTGGCTCAGGGCCGAGCCGCTACAGTTAATTTGGATCCAAGCCTTAGATTACTCCTCTGTCGCTGACTTCCATGACCGTTGATCACCTGGGTGCCGCCGTTTATCCCCTGTAGCGCTTGGTGGATCTGCGCCTGGAAGTCATACAAAAAGCACCATTGACGCTCTTCGGCTCGCTTGTTAAACCAGTTGTGCAAGCGCTGGTTTTCCAGCATCCCAGGTAGCCATAACCTTTGAGGCTACGTCACGTATGTGATGGTTATCCCCAAATGCGATTCGCGTTCGGCAGCTCGCATGGTCACCGTTCCCCGGTGATGAACGCCCTCTAATCCCCCAAAGCTCACAGAGCCCGCGTCTTCGACGCACCCAACCCAATCCATTCCAGTGCTGGGAATTCTCCCGCATGGGTGGCATTCCTCCGCACCTTCTGGAGGATCTCCATCATGCTGCGTTTCACAGGCACTGAACTTCATGCCGTATTGGCAGAGGCCGGTATCAAAGGTTGCAGAGTGATATTGGTCAAAGACCACGGCGTCTACCTCATGTCAGAGGTTGGCGAAAGCAAGCCGGATGGCGGTGGGCGTAAACGCGTGGCTTACGCCACCGGTTGCAACCCTGCCGTCGACGACTTCGACACCTGGTGGAATCGCGCCCGCGATGAATTTGGCGGCGATGATTTTGCCGAGTACTTTGACATCAATGATCCCGTTCTCGCCAGCCTTCGCGGCACTGCAGGATCGCTGGTGGTGGAGGCCACCTCCACCCACCTGTACCTGGCCGCCGAGGTTGATCCTGCGGGAAAAGCTTGAACGTAAAAGCGAGCACTTCGCGCTTCCCGAGAGGCACCTAGCGGGCCTTTCGGGAGGCATTACACACTACGTTCAGACTGAGTGGTGATTGCCGCTGGTCAGGAATTCAAGGCCGATAGTCTTCCTTGGAACGCCCTGGATAGAGCCGTTCAAAAGAGGTCAGGATCGGAGATTGACCCCACGTTCAGGCGCGTTTTAATGGACGGACGCTCCCTGCTCGGCGGGTTGATCGGATCGGGAAAATCCACATCAAACCTCAGAAAGGTGACGCGGAATCTGCTAACCGGAGGCCACCATGTCCAGGATGAACCACCTTTCCACTGCCATTGTGCTGAGCCCAGGTGTCTGGCGGCAGTTCATTGAACCTGCCACAGGCGAGGAGCCGGTTGGACAGTCTGCACTGCGCTTGGTTGGCCTGCTCAATAGCGCGCTGACCTCTG
Source organism: Pseudomonas sp. S60 (assembly GCF_016647865.1). NCBI lineage: Bacteria > Pseudomonadati > Pseudomonadota > Gammaproteobacteria > Pseudomonadales > Pseudomonadaceae > Pseudomonas > Pseudomonas sp. S60. Next base: position 35,239 of record NZ_JACVVH010000005.1, read on the forward strand.
CACCGCTTGCCTTGCACCGTCCCGTAGCACTGCAGCTCGACCTGCAGGGCAACGGAACTTCAGTAGTTGCCCATTTGCCGCAGCTTCAGCTGGCTCGCGTCATACCACGCAGCGGCCCGGCTTTTTTACTCGTCCGACTGCCTGATGAGAGCGCGGTAGACATCGCCGCCCTCTGACCCACTCAGCACCGTCGTACCCTCCTCTACCCCCACCGGGAACCCTTCCCGGCCGGGCAGCGTTCCCCCCTTCACGACCGGAGAACGCCATGTCCGATATCTACCTGGACGTCACCAACAAGATCGTCAGTGCCCTGAGCCAAGGCGTGATCCCTTGGATCAAACCTTGGACCACCGCAGGTTCGAGCGCTGACTCCCCATTCCCCATCAACGCCATTACCCGGCGGCCCTACGCCGGCATCAACGTTCCACTCTTGTGGGCCGAGGCCCGCCTGCGAGGGTTCACCCAGGATCGCTGGCTGACCTTCAATCAAGCACGCAAGGCTGGCGGCCATGTGCGCAAGGGCGAGCAATCCACCCTCGCGGTGCTATACAAACCGATGAGCAAGGAGGCGCATGACGAGGATGGCCAGGTCGTTCTCGATGAACAGGGCAACATCAAATTGGTGCAGTTCGCGATCCTGCGCACGCACTGCCTGTTCAACATCGAGCAGACTGAAGGCTTGCCTGACGAGGAGCCAGCCTCCGCTGAGCACACTGAGCCGGCGACCTTCATCGATCATGAACCGGCCGAGCAACTGCTGGTCGCCAGCGGTGCGCGCATCGAGCATCGCTACAGCGATGACGCGTTCTATCAGCCGATCCGTGATCTGATCCAACTGCCTACGAAGGCGCAGTTCGAAGACGTCGGCAGCTACTACGCAACGGCTCTACATGAGCTGACACACTGGTCGGGCCACCGGTCGCGTCTGAACCGTGAAGGTATCACCGGCGGGCATGCATTCGGCTCCACGGCGTATGCCTTTGAGGAGCTGGTCGCAGAAATGGGCGCCGCCTTTCTCTGCGCACTCACCGGTACCACGGGTGAGTTGCGGCACGAGGAATACCTGGCGTCCTGGCTGAAGATCCTTAAAGAGGACAAACGAGCCATTTTCCGCGCCAGTGGTCAGGCCCGGGAAGCCTCTGAGTACCTGTTGGCCTTGCAGTCTGTTCAAGCCACGGATATGCCAGCTCGTCTCACCGCGTGATTCCACCCAGCAAAAAGGCCCCTATCCGGGGCCTTTGTTTTATCTGCTGCGCAGCACCCGCCGCCGGCAGGAAGCCATTAATTACTGCAGCCAGCTCTCAACGGTGTCCGAGCCGTGCTCCTGCTTCCACTGCTTGAGGATCTTGTGATTGCCGCCCTTGGTTTCCACAACCTCACCGCTCTGTGGATGCTTGTAGCGTTTCACCTCGCGAGGCTTGCGCTGGCTGCTGCTGGACGCACTCGCTGTCGCTACGCTCAGGCCCTTGGCCGGATCCAGAATGCTGATCACTTGGCGTAGGCCCATGCCGTATTGCTCCAGCAACGCTTTGAGTTTCTGTTCAAACTCGATTTCCTGCTTCAAACCGGAGTCGTTTTTCATGGCATCCAGCTGTTGCAGCTGCGCGGCCAGTTGCGCTTCCAGTGCTTTGAACTCGGCAAGTTTGGACATGAATAATGTTCCTAGGTGTGGGACAAGTGCTGGGATAATAACTGAGACCGCAGAGTTAGCCGAGGATTTACTTAAAGCACGCACGTCTCTTGCACAGCGCCGGTTAAAACGACCTCGCCTGGTCGCTCAATCAGACAAGTGCTGACACAAGTTCCCGTGGGTTCGCGCTGTTCCTAATCTTGAACACGATATCGCGCTGGCTGCGGGGCAGTTTTTTCGCACAGCGCTTGGCCGCAGATCGGATGGCCGCATCCGTGCCATGAATCCGATCAGCCAATAACACGACCAATACCGCATCACTCAACGTCATCAGCGCCCCAGCTCTAGAAATCATGCCGGCAATCTACGCCCTGAACAAAGGGACCGCTATTCCGAGCGGCCGCCGATCCCGATGGAGCTGGCTTCGAATTATCACACGCGCGAAAAAGGCCAAGGCGGTAAAGGGTAACGGCGGCAATGGAAGGGGGCGCAAGGGTAAGAGCTCTATCCGAAAAGGCAAAAGGACCTTCCGAACGAACAGCAGGTCATGCGATGAAACGCTGGTGGCTAACATTTCAAAAAGGTGAGGCGGCAGAGCCCCCTCTCACGCCCATCGCCGAGGGCTTCATGCTCCCCCGGTCGGCCGAATCTCTACTCGCCGCCGATCACCGGAGAGAGCTGCTCGAACGCATCTGGCAGTACACGGCCCTCTCCGAAGCGCAGTTTGATCGGCTCTACCTCGAGCCCATTCGCCGCTACGCCAGCTTCGTACAGCAACTCCCGGCGAGCGAAAGCCATCATCACGCCTATCCCGGGGGCATGCTCGATCACGGGTTGGAGCTGGTGGCGTGCAGCCTGAAACTACGACAGTCCTACCTCCTCCCCAGTGGCGCAGCACCGGAAGACCAGGCCGCACAGGCCGACGCGTGGAGCGCCGCGATCGCTTACGGTGCCCTGCTCCATGACATCGGCAAAATCGCCGTAGACCTGCAGGTCGAGTATCAGAATGCCGAACGCTGGCACCCCTGGCACGGCCCGCTGAACCAGCCCTACCGTTTCCGCTACCACCCAGGCCGCGATTACAAGCTGCACGGCGCCGCGGCGGGGTTGCTCTATACGCAGATCCTATCGCCCGCCCTGCTCGACTGGCTCAGCGATTACCCCGAATTGTGGAGTCAATTGCTGTTTCTGCTCGCCGACCACTACGAGCACGCTGGGACACTCGGGGAATTGGTGCTGCAGGCTGACCGTGTCTCCACAGCGCAAAACATCGGTGGCAATCCTGCGAAGGCTTTGCAGGCGCCCAAGCACTCCCTGCAGCACCACTTGCTAACGGGACTGCGCCATCTGGTGAAGAACGAGTTTAAGCTCAACCAGCCCGGCGCGGCCGGCTGGCTCACCGAAGACCACCTATGGCTGGTCAGCAAGACCACGACCGACAAGCTGCGCGCGCATTTGCTGGCTCAGGCCGTGGACGGTATCCCCACCTCCAACATCGCCTTGTTCGATGAACTGCAGTCTCATGGATTGGTGGAGGCGACGCCGGAAGGCAAAGCGATTTGGAACGCCACTGTCACGGACGGTGACTGGCAGCATCGCTTCACCTTCCTTCGCCTGCAGCCGAGTCTGATCTGGGCCAATGAGTCCAGGCCAGACTGCTTCAGTGGCACGATTGAACCGATGATGGACTCAGCCCTGCCGACTGATGACGTCAGGGAGTCTGCCCTAGCCGGGCCACAGATTGCAGCGGCAGAACAAACGCTCGCCGCTGTGCCGGTGAATCAGGAGTTCGACTACCTCGACGATCTGATGGGCATGCTTGAGGACCCAGCCGAGCTTCAGGCTGGACCAACTGCAGCAAGCCTCAGGCCTACCACTTCGCCGGAGCAGGACGCCGCGGGATTAGCCTTTATCGAGTGGCTGCGGGAGGGCATTCGCAGTCATCGCTTAGTGGTCAACGACAGTAAGGCTAAAGTGCATACCGTGGATGGCGCATTCTTCCTAGTCACACCGGGCATTTTCCAACGCTATGCTGCTGAGCACCCAGAGTTAACCGAATCAGATCTTAACAACGACGCGTGGCGACGTCTCCAACGTCAATTTGAGAAACTGGGCATTCATCAAAAAAGATCCAATGGGCAAAATATTTGGACCTGCAGTGTCAGAGGTCCTCGTAAAACCAGCATCCTGAATGGCTACCTACTGCACGGAGCAGCAGGCATTTCCAACGCCCCTCCGACAGACAACCCATGGCTCATACTGGAAAGATGAAACGATTCTCTACGACATGAGATCCTCCAGCAGGCCACGAGTAATAGTGGCTTCGCCCACTCCCAATAGGCAGAAGTACTATTCCCAAAGGCGTCATGATAGATTGATAGCCAAGTGTCATCACCGCATTGATTGCTCAAGGTAAAGGCCCATCGCGCCGCTTACCGACGTCACAAGGAATGTTTCATGTCTGGCTCCAGTACCCGTTTCTACGGCAGGTCTTCTGCCGCCAATCCCGCGTGCGAAACCCTAGAGTTGTTCACCCAGCTCTCGTCACCCAAGGAAGATGTGATCGACGAAATTGAGATCGGCGATATCCTGGAAGTGGTAGTCATCACGCAGAGCAGCTTCAGTACCGTGCAAGTACTGTGGAGGGGCCGGTTGGCCGGGGGGATTGCTTCACCCGATATTCAGCTGCTCCAGCGCTGTCTCAGCGAAGGGGTAATTTATCTCGCCGAGGTAATGGAAAAGAGCGGCGGAGAGATTCGAGTTCGGATTTTCCCTTACACGGCCTAAGGCAAGGAAGCCCAAGATGATCACTGTAGTAGGTGGAGTGTACCAAGAGCGTTGCATGTCGCCCCGCTGGGTCGAGGTCTATGGTTCCGGTGGACGAGCTGCCACCGCGCTCGCGCGAATGGGGGCGCAGGTTAGCTTGCACGCTTATGCAGATGCCCACACGGAAGGTGTGATTTGCCAACGAGCTGCGCTTGAGGGTTTCGATGTACACCTTGAAAGCATCGGGCAATCAGTCAGCTTCTCCTACACACACGGACTGTCCACTCCATCTGTATTCAAGCCCGTTGTTGATCAACCACCTTTGCAGGTCAGAGCGGATTGGGTAGTGCGCTTTGGCATGATCGAAGGGGATGCAGTAGTAGATGCCGAGTACGCCGTTTATGACCCCCAAAGCCCGGTGAGCCCACAACGTTTCTCGGCTAACGGATCCAAAGCCAAACACCTCGCCCTCATTCTCAATCACAACGAAGCGGAGGCGTTGTACGGCAACCGTGAACCGAATGTCGAAAGGCTCGCCGCTGCCTTGTCTGAAATGGAAAAAGCCGAGGTCGTCATCATCAAGAGAGGGCCACTGGGCGCGCTTGTGTATACCGGTGGCCAGTCTTCAACCGTTCCAGCCTACGCCACGTCCAAGGTGTTCAAGATTGGTTCAGGGGATAATTTCGTTGCTCATTTCGCCTACAACTGGCTTGAGCTTCACCTACCCCCTCACGATGCTGCGCTGAATGCTTCACGCGCGACCGCGTTTTACTGCCAACACCAGGGCTTTGGCACGCCCAAGCGGCTTAAGGATTTCCAGCCGGCGCCACTGATCATTTCCAACGCTTACCGAAACGGGAAACGGCCAAAGATCTACTTGGCCGGGCCCTTCTTCACCCTTGCCCAACTGTGGCTGGTCGAGGAAGCTCGAAATGCCTTCCTGAGCATGGGACTGGGGGTCTTCTCCCCCTACCATGACGTAGGTCACGGGCCAGCAGCCGAGGTTGTCCAGAAGGATGTGGATGCCATTCACGAATGTGAATTGATGTTTGTGATCGGGGACGGCTTGGATGCAGGCACCATTTTTGAAATTGGGTACGCCCGGGCACTCAACAAGCCTGTGATCATGTATGTGGAGAATGAGTCCGAAGAGGACAGAAAGATGATGGAGGGCACGCATTGCGTGATCAGCAATGATTTCGTCACCGCTATCTATAAGACTTCTTGGGAGGCTGTGGCGGTATGAAGCGTGCCCTGTTGCTGTCGGGAGGCATGGACTCCCTGGCTCTGGCCTGGTGGAAACGCCCGGAACTCGCCATCACCCTTGACTACGGACAACTCGCCGCTGAAGCTGAGATCGGGGCTTCGCGTACGATCTGCAAGCATCTAGGCATCGAACACCACGTTGTCTCAATTGACTGCCGTTCGCTTGGGTCGGGGGATATGGCCGGCGCCAATGCTGATGCGCATGCGCCTGCTTCGGACTGGTGGCCCTACAGGAATCAGATGCTGATCACGCTGGCCGCAATGAAGGCGATCAGCCTCGGGGCCAACGTCTTGTACCTGGGCTCAGTCAGCTCTGATGGCTCCCATCAGGATGGAACGCCGGCCTTTGTTGCCGCCATCAGCCAATTGATGGCCATGCAAGAAGGCAACATGAGGGTCGAAGCGCCCGCTATCACCTTGACCACCTCCGAATTGGTGCGAACAGCCGGCGTTCCGATGAACTACCTGTCATGGGCGCACAGTTGTCACAAATCGAATGTGCTCTGCGGAAACTGCAGGGGCTGCAACAAGTACTTTGAGGTCTGGAAAGAACTGGATCATGACCTGGACGCGGCCCCCTAATCCCTCACCTCGGGCGATCCCTGAGTTCTATGAGCCCTATGTGTGGCCGGTGGGAAATCATCTGTTTTTCGCAGCAGCCAAAGGCAGTGTTCCGGCGGCTGGCGAGGCGTCAGTGTTCGACCTGCTGGCTCGTCGGCGAAGCAGGCGATCCTTCGGGCCGGTGAACACTGACGCACTCGGGTCGCTCCTCTGGCACACCGCAGGGATTCAGGCTACTGAACCATCTGGATACGGGCCTCGCCTGGAGCAGCGCCCTACCCCCTCTGCGGGCGCACTCCACCCCATCCACCTGCTATTGAAAATGCCAGATTTCCCCGAGTGGTATCGATACGACGGAGGTGTGCATGCGCTTGTGCAGGTGCCAGGATCTTCAGGTGTTCTTGCGCCGTTGCTGGGTCAAAGCGTCGAAGTGATCGCGTCACCCTGCGCCACCCGGATCGTCTTGATTGCCGAGCCGGGCAAAACCTTCGCCAAGTATCACCATGCTTCAAGCCTGATCTGGCGTGATGCCGGAGCCTTGCTGGGTACCTTGTCGATTGCAGCAGAGGCGCTAGGCATGCATTTCTGCCCCTTAGGCATCACGGGCGAGCCATGGGTAAGCGAGCTATGCCTGACAGGAAGGCTGGCCGGTGTTGGCATGGCATTGATTGGTAGCCCAGATCTGGAAGACTCAGGCGGCCTTTAGCTTGCTTCTGCCCAAAAGATCATGGACAACATGCGATGCGGACATCATCTGGTACCACATCAATGCATCGAGGGCGGAAGCCCTGACGGACAGCGCCCGACTGAACGCCAGGAACTCCTGCTCCAGCTGCAGGTAATGCCGCTCGACCGTCAAGCCCGGGGTGAAAAAACCAGCTAGCGCGCCTGCCCTCAGGATGTGGATATCCAGGATGGCCACATCGTCGGCATCCAGCCAGTTCCGCGCGATCCATGACGCGGTCTTGAATCCGATGCCAGGAATCGCAAGCAGCCAGTTACGCAGCGCTTGCCCGGATTCCAGTGGAATGTCTTCGGCGTGCAAGGCCATGAGGGCCGCGTGGAGGTAGCGGGATTTCTGCCTGGCGAAGCGATAATGCACCGACTTTGAGCCGACAATCAGCGGCTCGGACAACCATTCCAGAAGCTCGCTCTCTGAAGGAAGGTAACTCTCAAATGCGCCCTTGTCCTTGAGATGCGCGAAGGCTGCCAAGCCTACGCTCGCCGGAATGCCGTGGCCACCGAGTAGGCAGGCCCCCACTTCTTCCCTAAGGGTGGAGCCGAGCTTGTAATTCAGCGGGTGCGGCTGAATTTCATCCGCCCATGCTTGATAAGCCCAGTAAGCCGGAGATGGGAACGCTTCGATAGCTCCCCATTGCACACCGGGAAGCACCTCGCATTCCGCCTCAGGAAACTGCCGCCGGTGCACGATCGAATCTGAGAAAACACATCCCATCTGCATGCTTATCTCTCTCCCTCTCCGTAAGTGTCGTTCATCCACTGAACCAGATCGTTGCGTTCAACCGGGTGCATCAGAGCAATCTTCTCGCGCAGCCGTGCCTGGCGACGAGCGATGGTTTGCCGCTCTCTAAAGGTATGGCCCAGGTAACGGGTATCATGAAGCGCCATAGGTTCTGGAAAGTTCATCCAGACGCATTCTTCTCGCAAGCCTGCATGCGTCTTGGCGTCGAAGGTCACCAACCGCCATCCCTCGAGTGCCTCCAGGTACAGATCGCTCCGATAGCCCGAAACCATCACCATGCACGGAAGGGCCTTGAGGGCGCCCAGCAGTTCGACATGGCCCTGCTGGTCGTACTCAAAGCGATAGACCTTCTTGCTTTTGCGGGTTTCCGGCAGGTAAGGAGGGTCAGCGTAGATCAACTCGTTCCCAGTGAAGGTTTGCGCCTGCAGGAATTCGCGGGCGTCCTTGTGCACGAGTTCGCACTGCCCATGCAACTCGTTTTGCTGCCACAGGGCGTGCACAGCAGGATCGATGTCGATACCGATGCTGCGAGTTGCCGGCTTCTTGTGCCGCATTACGGCACCCGCCCCAAGGTGGGTTTCGATGTAGACCTGATGCGCGGGCATCAGATTGATCAAGCGCTGGTAGCACTTGCCCTTTCCGCCTGGATAATTCATCGCCTGATCATCGTCAAAACTGACGATGATGTCAATCGCCACCCGCACCTTCCCTGCAGCCATGACGCCGCGCGCGACCGTATTCCCAGCGCTAATGGAAAGGTTATACTCAACCCCATCATGGCTTTTTGCCAACACCTGCAAGTGTGTGCGGCAGGATTGTAAGTACAGCTCAAAAGGACTATTGATGCGCATTATAAAGTTTAGAGCCGAAAAACTCTTTGGTCGATTTGACTATGAGATCGACCTCGATCCGCCAAGCGGCAATACCATCATTACTGCGCCAAACGGATACGGTAAGTCAACCATTCTGAGAATCCTGCAGAACTTCGCATCGGGTGACTATTACTACTTTATCCGCGAGAGTTACGCCATTCTGGAGTTTACCTTCTCTGAAGGCCCTCCTCTTACCATCTACAAGACGCTGGATGACAAAAAAAAGCAGTTGGTGTCATTCTCACGCGGTAAGCTTTTTTCAAAGCTAGGTGACCCGTTTGAGGACAATATTGATGAAAGCATTTACTTTATTGAACGCGAACTCGACTTTTTGACCCGAGTCGGATACACGACTTGGAAGCACGATGTATCTGGCGAGATTCTAGATCGACTCGATGTCTTGGCAAGGTACGGGGGCAAAAGCAACCTTCGCCACAGGTTCCGCGCGATAGACTGGGTCGAGGATCTTCGCGCACAACTGTCCATTTACTCGATTCCAACGAACAGACTGAAAGAAGGTGAAGCGCCTTCTGCCCAGTCGTCGATGGTAACACTGATTGCGCGCGACATAGCCGAGCTGATCAAGGACACCATACGGAATCAGTTCAAGATTGGTCGCGAAAAAGAAACCAGTTTCCCCGCCCGCATTATTGACTCGCTCAAATCTGGAGAAGCCCCTTCAGAAGAATCCATCAAGCAGTCGATCGCGGCAGTACAGAACCATGAGTCACGGTATAAACGACTGGGATTGCTCCCCAAAGACAGCTCTACAACGCACCTGAGTAACCAGACGGAGATTAGCGACCATGCCACCAGGGTCGTTTTAAAGACTTACCTGGATGATATCCACCATAAATTCTCGGAACTTGCTGCGGTCGCGAGCAAGCTTGAGGTATTCACCAAGTCGATCAACTCACTGTTTGCCTTCACGACTGCATGGCCATCAGCGGATGGCGGTATCGTTATCCGAGCCAAGGATGGGGAGAAAGAGCCGCTGTCACTGGCAGCCCTGTCGTCGGGCGAACAGCACCTACTTGTCATTCTGGGCAAGTTGGTATTCGAGACAAAGCCCGGCTCACTGGTTATGATTGACGAACCCGAGATTTCATTTCACCCCGAATGGCAGGAAAAATTCCTGGATATCCTGGAGAGCATCCGTGAAATCAATGGGTTCTCGACAGTCGTCGCGACCCACTCACCCATGGTGATTGGCCATCGTTGGGATGACACCGTAGAGCTGGCTGATCTGTACACCCAACATTCCTAAGGACGGGAAACCTGATGAGTCGACTTCGTACTGCACAGAGCAATCCAACCAACTTGTTGAACACCGCCAGGATGATGTACAGATCCAAGGGAGAGCAGACTATTGTCGTTGAGGGAAAGACCGATAAATTCTTCCTTCAGCAGTGGTGCAAAGAAGGAGCAAAAATTCGGTTTGATGGCATGGCCGGCAAAGAGCTTGTCGAAAAAGTCTATAAAGAATCCAAGCACCCAAACTACAGCGATGTTGGACTATACTTCTTTGTGGACGTTGATTTCGACACTGTCGCCGGCATCGAATTAATCAGCGACCCACGCTTTATCTACAATGCATACTGCCATAACCATTCAGTGGTTGAGTATAACGACCTTGAAGCGTTCTTGATCAACAATGGTGCCTTGGAGAAAGTCCTGATCAACCACGGGATTGATCGAGCATGCGCCCCGGACATCAAGCGAAAACTGGAGCTTGCGTCTCGCTACCTTGGATCTCTACGTGCAGCTGATATCGTCACTGTCAAGCAGATGAGGCTTTCATCAAGTATCCTAAATGGTCTTGAGATAGAATCCTTTTTCGACGCCCAGAATCTTGTCTTCGACCAGAAGGCTTTCGAAGCGCAGTTGCCCTACTGGTCGAATAACAGGCGTTATGTAGATGAATTATTGGAGGAGGCCGAGAAGATAAACTCGGCCAACACAAAACCCTGGGCACTCAGCCGAGGCCACGACATTACTGAAATGCTGGCCCTTCATTTGGCTCACGTGGGAAGCAAAGGAATGCGGGCTGAGCGAGTTGAGTCTATGCTGAGAATGGCTTGCGAGCTGGCGACCTTCAAAGCCAGCCCTATGGGGCGGAAGCTTGCCTCGGAGTGCCCAGAATCGTTTATCATTGAGTAATCTGAACACACACTTATATGGAGAGGGACGTCAGCTTCCCGCTTACTGCTATATTGAAACTTTCCACTATCTGTATTCACCCAGGGAGGGGGCGCCGTCCGTTGGAGATCGCGATCTTCCCCCTCTGAAGCGATGAAGACACGGCAGGGCCGCCATCAGAGGGAGGCCCTTCTTCGTCCATAGCTAAAACACAGGCTGGGCAACGGCTTGCCCCGTCCCGTCCCATAGCGGCAACTGAATATTTGCTAGATGCTCATCGTCAACCACAAATGCGAGACTGTACCTCGCGCGGGTGATAGCCACGTACAGCTTGTTCCTAGACTCCTCTGTTTTGTCCTTGTCGAAAACCCTGAGGTCACCGCCTAAATACTTGAGATGTTTGTCCGGTGAGATAATCATAACGCGATCAAACCCAAGACCTTTGCTGGAGCCGAAGGTGTGACAGAAGAGGCTAGCCGGTAGGTAGCCTTTGCCCATGGACGACGACCATCGCAATACTTGAGGCCTGAACGTGGCGAGATACTCGCTCACCTGCGATGGCCTGATGACGAAGGCACCGCAGTGGTGGGCCACCTCATCAGGAACGCCCACCACCTCTGACTGGGTTTTGTCATAGAGGCCAGGGTGTATCGTATCCGACAGATCACAGATGTCCTGGATGCATCGACGGTTCTTCGGCAGCGAGCGCTGTTCAAACTTCAAACCCTGAAAATACTGGATCTTCTGCTGCGGCGTTTCGGGCGCCTTGTGGCCGAACGTAGTCGTGTAAATGGTTTGACGAAAATCACCGACACAGCATATCGAGTCAGGCATGACCTTACTCAGCGTCTTGATGACGTCGTAATCCCAGCCCACCAGATCCTGTACCTCATCGAAAAAGACCCGCTGATAGATTTCCTTCAGCCGCTTAGCAGGAGCATTTTTCGAGGCAGCCGCGACCCTCGTCGCCAATTTCGCGAGCAAGCCGGTATAGGCCTTTGTCTTGCAGGAGGTCAGATAATGGAGTGGGTTCAAACCGCCCTCGGTCTTTTCCCCTCTATTGGGATACCAGCTCTTCGTACGAGGTATCAGGTGAGGGTTCTGCTCCGTGAACATTGTGGTAGCAATACGCTCAGGAAACACAGCGTTTTGGTACGGTCTCACCAAGTCTTCCAAGTAAAAAGAGAACAGACCTTTGACGACAAAATCGTCACTGCTTCTGCCGTACACCTCGACGAAACGAGAACGTAACTCGGCCTGGTTGCTCATCGTGTAGGTGACGACCAACACGCGGCCACCCGCTTCGATGACCTCGATGGCTTCCTCTATGATTTTGTGGGTTTTGCCCGATCCGGCTCCGGCGATCCAGAATTCATTAGCCAAAGTCGAACACCTCATCAAGGAATGCCGGATACTTGAATTCTAGGCCTCCATCGAACAGTCTGATGGCCGAATCGACCTTGCGGGCGCCCTTGCCATTGCCCTTCACGCTTCGGAACCAATCGATCAAAAACTCACGTCGTTTGTTTAAGCCAGCCTCCTCCGTGTAAAGGTTGTACGTCTGCTTGGACAATACCTCCTTAGCAAAAGCGTTCAGCGTTTTCAGATCGACGGCGTTGGAGTAAATCATGGCGGGCTCAAGCGAAAACTCCTCATCGTTGTCCGAGGAGATGAGCTTGATGTTTGCAAAGGCCGCATAATCGTCGCGGGCCTTCACCACGTTGTTCTGGTAGTCGCCATCGTTATCCCTGAGGACATTGATACGTGTGCCGATCTCTTTACCAACAGAGATGAAGGTGTCGAACCCGACCCCGCGCACCACGATAATATCGATGCCATCCTGCTCCGGCAGACGGTCATGCTTACGGTAGTAAATCTTCTTCAGCACCAACTCGTCGGATGGCCCTTCTACCAGAATCACCTTCCGCGACAGAGCCACACGCAACGTGTCATAGCCAGGCAAGCGTTTGAGCGTCTTGACGACATCGGGATCCAACTTGTGAAGACGCTGGTAGCCCGACTGCACGAGGCAGATTTTATCGATGCTCAGCTTGTTAAGAACGTACGAGCTGTGCGTAGTGAGGAATAGCTGCTTGGCACCCCGCTGCTTCTCGATGTAGTGCACCAGCTTGTTGAGATTGGTGTGCGAGAGGTGGTTTTCCGGCTCCTCCATCATCACCAGGTCGATGTCCTTCGACTTGTTCTGAATCGCGAGCTTGATCTGCACATTGCTCTGCTCACCTTTCCCGATGAACTGAAATGGCACGTCATCCACTTCAAGCTGCAGGCCGGTTTGGATCGAACCAGCTGGCAAAGTGCTCGCGGCGATGGAGAGTTTTTTGTCTGTGATCAGGTGATCTGCATCCAAGCCCGCATTGACTGCTTTGACTTCGCCCGAATCGTTGAACACCTGCTGATTTTCGCGGTAGTTGAGGGTCAGTTTGACCAGCTCCTCCTTGTCCAACGCGGTGTTCAAGATGGTCGAGATGTACTGGTTTTTCCCCAAAGTGGGATGAATCCGGGTCGGGTCGATGTACAACGCCCTGAATTTTTTGGCCACAGCCTTGATGGGGTTCCATCCGAAATCCAGCCACTCCAGCTTGTAGAACTCGATCGGAACGCTCGTAAGGTTCGGTTTCGTATTAAGGTACTCGGCATAAACATCCTCCAGCGAGGCATCGAAGCACGCTTGCACCGTGACACCCTGAGCATCCACCTTCAAGAAGTTGTTCGCGCCCCGATAGTCAGGCACACCCTCGATGAACGCCTCGATCACCAAACTTGGCAGGTGTTTGGCCGATTTGTCGGAATCCAAGAATTGCTGGACAGCGTCCTTATTAAAAATGTCTGGCGTGAACTCAGCGCCGAAGGGGCGGCCACGGTAGTTGTTATTAAGAACGATTTCCAAGGCTTCTAGAATCGTACTCTTACCGGCATTGTTATCGCCGACAAAGATATTGACGTCATCGTTGAACTCAAGATGATCATCTTTGAATTTCTTGAAATTGGTCAGCTTAATCGATTTAACGCGCACTCTAATTCCCTCTAGAAAACGTCGGATAGTGGCCTTGCGCCACTTCTACTGCGACATTACAGCGCCCTTCCGACACTGTCTATCGGCGAACCAATGGATTTTATTACGATATACCGCAATGACAGGCGCGCACGAGTTTCCACCTTTCGCCATACCCACTGGCCTCGAGCAACGGCGCCCAGAATGCTCAACAGAAAAATGGCCATTTGCCATAGTGATAATAGATGATCGTCGGCTCGATTCCCGCCGTGCTTGATCGTCACATTGAAACCGAAAACCTAGACGCCTTTGGCCACCGGTACTACGCGCAAGCATTGCGCTGTTTGAACGAAGAAGAAGGCCTCAAGCCGCCATCCAACACCTGCTTGCTGGGAGGCTGCGGTATCTCACTGACACCAGTCCCTAGTGCGTTCACTGGAGGAGGCAGGCCTGATCGAGAGAGCTGTTGCAGCAGTGCTTGCTGAATCAGACGATCCACGACGCTAGGGATTCCCAGTTGCCGTGTGCCGCCCTGCGGCTTGGAAATTTCAACCGCCCGCACTGCCTGGGGATGGTATTCACCGGCCAGCAACCTGGCCTTGAGGGTTGGCCAATACTGTTTCACGTAGCCCGCCAAGTCAGCGACCGTCATGCCATCGGCACCCGGCGCTCCCTTGTTGCTGACCACGCGTTTATACGCACGCCTGAGGTTGGCCGGCGCAAGCACCCGCTCCATCAGCGTGTCCGGCTCCGCGTTCGTCCACGCTACTGGCGCCGTCGATACCTTTGCACTGTCATGCATCATCCTCGGCTTCTGGTCGGGACTCGGGGTGACGGTTTCCGCTGTGGGAAATTTCTGCATTACGGTTACCAACGAGACAGTGACGCCTACTGGCGGCATAACCTGTTCGGCCCTTGGTGACGCGGTTAACCGCCACTTATACGGCCTCGGCTGACTTCTGCACGCTCATCCCGTCGCCTCTCGACGCTCGGTAGCACAATGGCAAACGGGCAGATCTCCCAGGGTAATTCGCGTGACCTTCCTGCTTATGCCTGTCGGATTTACGTCACAGCGTTCCGTGCAAGTATTGGGCTTTGACGGTATGGGCCGACTTACCCCGCTGTGTCGCCTCTATCCGCTTCCTGTTCGTCAGGCCAGCATTTTGCCTCGGGCTTCCTTCGGATTCGCAGTCACCCACGACACCCTTGCCTCTGGCTAACACTTCCCCTTGCCGGGTGTGTAGAGGACTTTCACCTCCAAGTCACCCGCTCGGCCACCACAGCCAAGCGGGTTGCGCTGACGCGCAACGCGCCATGCCTGGCGCACCCACAAAAAAAAGCCCCGAAAAATCGGGGCTTTAATGAGAAATAGTGGCGGAAGCGTAGGGGTTCGAACCTTCCAACTGCCCCTCCCGCTCGACTAATCGCTGTTTCGCGTGAGCGGATGCAAATGCCCAATACCCTGCCGTTTCTGAATTCTTGACTAAGGGCAGTTGAAATTCGGTGGGGCAAAAAGTGGGGCAAAATTGCTAACCAAGGAAAAACGGACAGGCATAAAAAAATCCAGCCACCGCTAAGTGGCTGGATTCTTTGGAGTTTTTTGGTCGGGACGGAGTGATTCGAACACTCGACCCCTTGCACCCCATGCAAGTGCGCTACCGGGCTGCGCTACGCCCCGACTGGGCTTTGAAGCATGTTCCCCTTACCGCTGAGAACGATGAAGAAGATACCCTAACCTTTTGATTAATGGAAGCTTTTTTTCAAAAAAATCCATCAATCATCACTCAAGGTCACTTCTTCAACACCACCAACACATCCTCCAACTCAACAATCATCTGCCGAATCAGCTGCTTGTACTGGCTTGACTCATCCTTCACCTCATCACTGGAAAGCCGCAACCGCGCCCCGCCAATGGTGAAGCCCTGGTCGTACAGCAGGGCGCGGATCTGGCGGATCATCAGCACGTCTTGGCGCTGGTAATACCGCCGGTTGCCCCGCCGCTTCACAGGGTTGAGTTGGTCGAACTCCTGCTCCCAATACCGCAGCACGTGCGGCTTAACGGCGCAAAGCTCGCTCACTTCACCAATGGTGAAGTACCGTTTGCCCGGGATGGGGGGCAGTTCGTCGTTATGGCTTGGTTCCAGCATAGGCCTCAACCCGGGCCTTCAACTTCTGCCCTGGACGAAAGGTGACGACGCGCCGTGCGGTGATCGGGATTTCTTCCCCGGTTTTGGGGTTGCGGCCCGGCCGCTGGCGTTTGTCGCGAAGGTCGAAGTTACCGAAACCCGATAGCTTCACCTGCTCGTTCTCTTCAAGTGCGTGCCGAATTTCTTCGAAAAACAGCTCGACCAGCTCCTTGGCCTCACGCTTGTTAAGCCCCAGCTCCTCGTACAGCCTTTCGGCCATCTCAGCTTTCGTCAGAGCACCCATGCCGTTATTTCCTTAACGTGGTGTTCAACCTTTGTTCTAGCGAGGTGAGGATGTTCTGCAGGGTAGTGTTCACCTCATCGTCGTTAAGAGTGCGCGATGGATGCTGCCAGGTCAAGCCGACGGCCAGGCTTTTTCTATCAGGATCAATGCCTTTACCCTGGTACACATCAAACAGCCTGAGGTCTGTGAGCCATTCGCCTGCATTGTCACGAATTACGTCAAGCACGTCCTGAGAAGCTACATCACGTCCTGCGATTAACGCCAGGTCACGACGGGTTTCCGGGAACTTGGACAGTTCGCTGAATTTGGGCAGGCGGCCTTCCACTACCTGGGCCAGCACCAGCTCGAACACGAACACCGGGCGGTCCAGGTCCAGGGCTTTGGCGAGCTCTGGGTGGATGGCGCCAAGGTAACCAACCAGCTTGCCGTCGCGCTGAATTTCCGCGGTTTGGCCTGGGTGCAGGGCGGGGTGTTTGCCGGCGGCGAAGGTGAAGTCGCTGAGGGCACCGGAGTAGCCCAGCAGGGCTTCCACGTCGGCCTTCACGTCGAAGAAGTCGATAGTGTCGCGGCCGTTGGCCCAGCCTTCGGGCAGGCGGCTGCCAGTGACTACGCCAGCGATCATCGGTTCTTGCTGCAGGTCACCCAGCTGGCCGACGAAGCGCAGGCCGCTTTCGAACAGGCGCACGCGGTCTTGCTGGCGGTTCAGGTTGTGCTGCAGTGCCTTCACCAGGCCCGGCCACAACGAGGCGCGCATGGCGGCCATGTCGTTGGAGATGGGGTTGGCCAGCAGCAGCGGCTGCACGCCGGGGCTGAACAGCTCGAACAGTTTCGGGTCGATGAAGCTGTAGGTGATGGCTTCCTGGTAACCGCGGGCGACCATCAGGCGGCGCAGAGTGGGCAGCTCGCCACGGGTTTCCGGGCGGGCTTGCGGGGCCAGGCGGGCCTGTGGGTAGCGTACGGGCAGGTTGTTGTAGCCGTACAGGCGGGCCAGCTCTTCGATCAGGTCGACTTCCAGGCTGATGTCGAAGCGGTGGCTTGGCACGGTGACAGTCCACTGCCCTGCCCCGTCGGCCTGGATGCCCAGGCCGAGGTTGGTGAGCAGCTGCTCGACCTGGGCTGGGTCCATGTCCATGCCGAGCATCTGGGCGATGCGGTCGGCGCGCAGGGTAACCGGGGCCACGTTGGGCAGGTGCTGCTCGCTGACGGCTTCGACGATGGGGCCGGCTTCGCCGCCCACAATCTCCAGCAACAGGGCGGTGGCGCGCTCCATGGCTTCGCGGGCCAGGTGCGAGTCTACGCCGCGCTCGTAGCGGTGCGAGGCATCGGTGTGCAGGCCGTAGGAACGGGCTTTACCGGCCACGGAAATCGGCTCGAAGAAGGCGCTTTCCAGGAACAGGTCGCGGGTTTTTTCGGTGTTTACGCCGCTGTGCTCGCCACCCATCACGCCGGCAATGGCCAGGGCGCGGGTGTGGTCGGCAATCACCAGGGTGTCGGCGCGCAGGGCGACTTCCTGGCCGTCGAGCAGCACCAGCTTCTCGCCCTCTTCGGCCATGCGTACGCGGATGCCGCCGTTGATTTCCGCCAGGTCGAAGGCGTGCATCGGCTGGCCGAGTTCGAGCATCACGTAGTTGGTGATGTCGACGGCAGCGTCGATGCTGCGCACGTCGCTGCGGCGCAGGCGCTCGACCATCCACAGTGGGGTGGGTTTGCTGAGGTCAACGTTGCGGATGACGCGGCCCAGGTAACGCGGGCAGGCAGCTGGTGCGCTGACGTCGACCGGGCGCACTTCGTCGTGGGCGGCCACCACGGCAGGCACCAGTGGGCGGGTGACGGGCACGTCGTACAGGGCGCTGACGTCGCGAGCCAGGCCAGCGATGGACAGGCAGTCACCACGGTTGGGGGTGAGGCCGATCTCGATGCTGGTGTCGTCCAGGCTCAGGTACTGGCGGATGTCGTCGCCTACCGGGGCGTCGGCTGCCAGTTCCAGCAGGCCGTCGTTTTCTTCGCTGATCTGCAGCTCGGCGGCCGAGCAGAGCATGCCGAACGACTCCACGCCGCGCAGCTTGGCCTTCTTGATCTTGAAGTCGCCTGGCAGCTCGGCACCGATCATGGCGAACGGGATCTTGATGCCTGGGCGGGCGTTGGGGGCGCCGCACACCACCTGGAAGGTGCCTTGGCCGTTGCTCACCTGGCACACGCGCAGCTTGTCGGCGTCCGGGTGTTGTTCGGTGGATAGGATTTCGCCTACCACAATGCCGGTGAACTGGCCGGCAGCGGGGGTTACGCTGTCGACTTCAAGGCCAGCCATGGACAGGCGGGCAACCAGTTCATCACGGGAGACTTGCGGGTTTACCCAACCGCGCAGCCACTGTTCACTGAATTTCATGCTGTTCTCCTAAAATGTGCGTCGATGGGCCTAGCGGAATTGGGCAAGGAACCGCAGGTCGTTATCGAAGAACAGACGTAAATCGTTGACGCCATACCGCAACATGGCCAGGCGCTCGGCGCCCATGCCGAAGGCGAAGCCCTGGAACTCTTCTGGGTCGATGCCAGACATGCGCAGCACGTTCGGGTGCACCATGCCGCAGCCCATCACTTCCAGCCAGCCGGTTTGCTTGCACACGCGGCAGCCTTTGCCGGAACACATCACGCACTGGATGTCCACTTCGGCAGACGGCTCGGTGAAGGGGAAGAACGACGGGCGGAAGCGCACGGCCAGTTCTTTTTCGAAGAACACCCGCAGGAACTCTTCGATGGTGCCCTTGAGGTCGGCGAAGTTGATGCCGCGGTCGATCAGCAGGCCTTCAACCTGGTGGAACATCGGCGAGTGGGTGATATCGGAGTCGCAGCGGTATACGCGGCCCGGGCAGACGATGCGAATCGGCGGCTGGGTGGACTCCATGGTGCGTACCTGTACCGGTGAGGTGTGGGTGCGCAGCAGCATGTTGGCGTTGAAGTAGAAGGTGTCGTGCATCGCCCGCGCGGGGTGGTGGCCGGGGATGTTGAGCGCTTCGAAGTTGTGGTAGTCGTCTTCTACCTCGGGGCCTTCGGCAATGCCGTAGCCAATGTGGGTGAAGAACTGCTCGATGCGCTCGAGTGTACGGGTGATGGGGTGCAGGCCACCGGTAGCCTGGCCACGGCCTGGCAGGGTCACATCAATGCACTCGGCAGCCAGGCGCGCGCTGAGCTCGGCCTCTTCAAAGGCGGCCTTGCGTGCGTTGAGCACCACGGTGACGCGCTCTTTGGCGTCGTTGATCAGCGCACCTACTTTGGGGCGCTCTTCGGCTGGCAGGTTGCCCAGGGTCTTCATCACCTGGGTCAGCTCGCCTTTCTTGCCGAGGTAATTGACCCGGATCTGTTCCAGGGCATTGATGTCTTCAGCGCGCTCCACGGCCTCCAGGGCTTGGGAGACCAGCGCATCCAGGTTTTCCATGTACAGACTCCAGATACGAAAATAGGGGAAGAGCTTTGAAGGCTCTTCCCCTATCGATGACGTTCAATGCCCGGCGACGCTGGCGCCGCCGGGTGATTGTCGCGGGTACTTAAGCCAGAACGGCTTTAGCTTTCTCGACAATCGCAGCAAACGCCGCTTTTTCGTTCACTGCCAGATCGGCCAGAACCTTACGGTCGATTTCGATCGAAGCCTTTTTCAGGCCAGCAATCAGACGGCTGTAGGACAGACCGTTGGTGCGGGCACCGGCGTTGATACGAGCGATCCACAGTGCGCGGAACTGACGCTTCTTCTGGCGACGGTCGCGGTAGGCGTATTGGCCTGCCTTGATGACCGCTTGCTTGGCTACGCGGAATACGCGCGAGCGTGCACCGTAGTAACCTTTAGCCAGTTTCAGAATTTTCTTGTGACGCTTACGAGCGATGACGCCACGCTTAACACGAGCCATGAGTAACTTCCTCTATCTTAACCAGAATTAACGAACGCGCAGCATGCGCTCGACTTTTGCCACGTCAGACGGGTGCAGCAAGCTGGCACCGCGCAGTTGACGCTTACGCTTGGTCGACATTTTGGTCAGGATGTGGCTCTTGAAAGCGTGCTTGTGCTTGAAGCCCGAAGCTGTCTTCAGGAAGCGCTTCGCAGCACCGCTCTTGGTTTTCATTTTTGGCATGTTGGAACTCCGCATTCGATAAAATTACACATAATCATCAGGCCTGCCGTGCCCGGGAGATTACTTCTTTTTCTTGGGGGCGATGACCATCATAAGCTGGCGTCCTTCCATCTTCGGATGCTGCTCAACGGTGCCGTATTCAAGCAGGTCAGCTTCAACCCGCTTCAACAGCTCCATGCCCAGCTCCTGGTGGGCCATCTCACGACCACGGAATCTCAGAGAGATCTTGGCCTTGTCCCCATCGGTAAGGAAACGTACCAGGTTGCGTAGTTTTACCTGGTAATCCCCATCCTCCGTCCCTGGACGAAACTTGATTTCTTTGATCTGGATTTGCTTCTGGTTTTTCTTGGCTTCGTTGGCCTGCTTCTTCTTTTCGAAGAGGTGCTTGCCGTAGTCCATGACCTTGCAGACAGGCGGTACCGCGTCTGCAGAGATTTCTACCAGGTCCAGCTTCGCTTCATCAGCGATACGCAGCGCTTCATCAATCGAGACGATGCCAACCTGCTCGCCGTCTGCGCCAATTAACCGAACCTCGCGGGCCGAGATATTCTCGTTGATCGGGGCCTTCGGTACAGCACGCTTATCGTTTCTCATTTCACGCTTAATAGTCATTACTCCGATTCTTGGCGACCACGCCGGGAAACCGCTTGTGTCAGAAGCTCAGCGAATTGCGCGACGGGCATGGAGCCCAGGTCTGCGCCTTCACGAGTACGCACGGCTACGGTTTGCGTTTCGACTTCGCGGTCCCCTATAACCAAAAGGTACGGGACCTTGAGCAAAGTATGCTCGCGGATTTTAAAGCCGATCTTCTCATTTCTCAAGTCCGACTTGGCACGGAAACCGCTACCGTTCAGAGATTTCTCCACTTCAAGGGCGAAATCGGCCTGTTTGTCGGTGATGTTCATGATCACGGCCTGGGTAGGTGCCAGCCACGCCGGGAACACGCCCGCGTAGTGCTCGATGAGCATGCCGATGAAGCGCTCGAACGAACCGAGGATGGCGCGGTGCAGCATCACCGGGCGCTTGCGGGCGTTGTCTTCGGCAATGTAGCTGGCGTCCAGGCGCTCGGGCAGGTTCGGGTCGTACTGCAGGGTACCACACTGCCAGTTACGGCCCAGGCAGTCGCGCAGGGTGAACTCGATCTTGGGCCCGTAGAAGGCGCCCTCGCCCGGCTGGTATTCCCACTCAAGGCCCGATTCGTTCAGGGCGTCGGCCAGTGCACCTTCGGCACGGTCCCACAGCTCTTCGGAGCCCACACGTTTGGCCGGGCGGGTGGACAGTTTCATGGCGACGTCGGTGAAGCCGAAGTCCTTGTACACGTCCAGGGTCAGCTTGATGAAGTCGGCGGCTTCTTTCTTCACCTGTTCTTCGGTGCAGAAGATGTGCGCGTCGTCCTGCACAAAGCCACGTACGCGCATGATGCCGTGCAAGGCACCGGAGGGCTCGTTACGGTGGCAGGCACCGAACTCGGCCAGGCGCAGCGGCAGGTCGCGGTAGCTTTTCAGGCCCTGGTTGAACACCTGCACGTGGCACGGGCAGTTCATCGGTTTTACCGCGTAGTCGCGGCTTTCCGACGAGGTGGTGAACATGTTCTCGGCGTAGTTGGACCAGTGGCCCGAGCGTTCCCACAGAATACGGTCGACCACTTGCGGGGTCTTGATTTCCTGGTAGCCGTTTTCGCGCTGCACGGCGCGCATGTACTGTTCCAGCACCTGGTACACGGTCCAGCCGTTGGCGTGCCAGAACACCATGCCCGGGGCTTCTTCCTGCAGGTGGAACAGGTCGAGCTGCTTGCCGATCTTGCGGTGGTCGCGTTTTTCGGCTTCTTCGATGCGCTGGATGTAGGCCGCCAGCTGCTTCTTGTCAGCCCAGGCGGTGCCGTACACACGTTGCAGCTGCTCGTTCTTGGCATCGCCACGCCAGTAGGCACCGGACAGCTTGGTCAGCTTGAACGCCTTGAGGAAGCGCGTGTTCGGCACGTGCGGGCCACGGCACATGTCGACGTATTCTTCGTGATAGTACAGGCCCATGGCCTGCTCATCTGGCATGTCTTCGACCAGGCGCAGCTTGTAGTCTTCGCCACGGGCGGTGAACACCTCGATGACTTCGGCACGCGGGGTCATCTTCTTGATGACGTCGTAGTCCTTCTCGATCAGCTGCTGCATGCGCTTTTCGATGGCGGCCAAGTCATCAGGGGTAAAGGGGCGCTCGAAGGCGATGTCGTAATAGAAGCCTTCGTCGATCACCGGGCCGATCACCATCTTGGCGGTCGGGTACAGCTGTTTCACTGCGTGGCCGACCAGGTGGGCGCACGAGTGACGGATGATCTCCAGTCCCTCTTCATCTTTAGGGGTGATGATCTGCAGCTTGGCATCGTTCTGAATGAGGTCGCAGGCATCGACCAGCTTGCCGTCGACCTTGCCGGCCACGGTGGCCTTGGCCAGGCCGGCGCCGATGGAAGCGGCAACTTCAGCTACGGACACGGCATGATCGAACGAACGTTGACTGCCATCGGGAAGAGTAATGGTGGGCATGGCGCCTCCTCTCCTAGTGGTGACCCCTACCAAAGGTCACGTGGGTTGGGATGAGCCAGTACAAGATCCGACCTGCCTTCCGTTGACGGGAAGCCTGCCTCACAGTGGCAGAAGCCTTTCGGCTTGCGAGGGACGAACCAGATGACTGGAAAAAACAGCTACAGGCTGCATGCTGTTAGCTGCAAGCCGAGCATGCTAGCACGCACGTCTTGCGCCAGGCGGAAATATTTGAAAATTAGACGGCAAGGCTGAACTAACGCAGCTAGTTTCCTATCAGACCTTGGGAATTATCCCATTCAAGATCGGACCGTAATTGAAGGAGTGTTTGGATATGCGACTACAGTCTCTGCTGGCCTTGGTGGTATCAGGAGCTCTTTTGCTGCCTATGGCAGCACAGGCCGCTACGTCGGTCGGTGAAAACAGCGAATTCATGAAAAGCTGCGTTCAGCAGGCCACGGCGCAAGGCACTGATGCAGCCAAGGCGAAAAGCCACTGCTCGTGCACTGCCAATGGCTTGGAGAAAAATTTCACCAAGGCTGAACTTGAAGCGCTCGACAGCAAGAATGGGGTTGATGCGAAACTGAAGACACGCGCCGACGGCGTGTTTGCCGCCTGCGCGAAGCAAAACCAGTAGCGCGCACAGCGGTAATCGACCCGTTGATTGCGCTGGATCAACATCCGGCTCAGGTAAAAGGCGCTAGATGCGCAGAATTAGACTATGATGTACATCGTGCTCCGTAGCCTCGGCCGCATTGCACCACCGAAAATACTAAATGTTCTGGAGATTCACCCATGTCCAATCGCCAAACCGGCACCGTCAAATGGTTCAATGATGAGAAAGGCTTCGGCTTCATCACCCCAGCAGGCGGCGGCGACGACCTGTTCGTTCACTTCAAGGCCATCGAATCTGACGGCTTCAAGAGCCTGAAAGAAGGCCAGACTGTTTCCTTCGTCGCCGAGCGCGGCCAGAAGGGCATGCAGGCTGCACAGGTTCGTCCGGAGTAATTCGGATAGCTGTAAAAAAACCCGCCCTTGTGGCGGGTTTTTTTTGGCCTGCTGCTGGCTGCCTTGAGAGCCAGGCAGCCAGGTGTTAAGGGTTAACCGCAGTTCACGCGGGTAACACGGCCCTGCTCGTCCACGTTCAGGTTCAAGCGCTCGGAGCGGTATTCCAGCGTAACCACGTCATGCGGTTTCAGGATACGGGCCATTTGCGAGCCACTGGCCTTGCGCGCTTGCTCCAGCAGCTCGGGGCTGCCTTGCTTGCCAACGGCAAAATCGGCACCGCTGGCCTCGCAGCGGCCGTCGTTGCCAGCCGCTGCCGCCGGCGCCTGGGTGCCACCAGCATCACCGCCAGTGCTGCAACCCGCCAGCACACCAGCCACCGCCAGGGTTGCCAACAAAGCACGGGTACGGAACATGAAGCCTCCTAGATCGAATGGGAACTGCCTGATCCGACCATCGCACCAGGAATTCGTTGCAAAACCGCCCAAGTCTGCCTGAACGCCCCGAGCCAGGCGCGGCATAATCGTGACCGAATTTTACCGCTACAACCAAAGGCCCCTTGGTTTGCCCTGCAAAGTCATGATTTACTTTAAGAAGTGAAGGCATAGTGCCTCCTGCGAATACCAGGGTAGGGTGTTCGTTTTTTCGTCCAGGCCGCAAGCGAGAGCCTTCCATGAGCAGCCACAGCATCGATGCCGACATCAAGGTCAAATGGGCGGAGGGCCAGAGCGCGTACAGCCCCGGCACCCCGGAAGAACTGCTGCTGATCGCCGTCGACCTGCTGGTGCGTGACCGCGGCGGCGAAGCGGCGCGCAGCTTCATCGACCAGGTGGTCGAACGCTACGCGCCCCGCCCCGCTAGTTGAGGCGTGCCAGGCGCTCGGCCAGCAGGTCGAACAGGCCCTGGGCGTCACCCTCTTCCACCCACATCACATTGGCAGGTTGCTTGAGCACGCCGTACCAGTCGGCAACCGTCTGGCCGAAGGTGGGCCCTTCGCGGCTGTCGACACTCATGTGAATGCGCCGGCCGCTGAACATCTGTGGCTTCAGCAGGTAGGCGATCACGCTGGCATCATGCACCGGGCCGCCCGGCATGCCATACAGCTGCATGTCATGGGTAATGTAGGCATTGAGTATGTCTACTACGCGCTTGCTGGCCTGGGTGTTCACGGCCGCCAGTTGCTTGAGGCGCGCTTCGCTGGTCAATAGCTTGTGGGTCACATCCAGCGGCAGGTACGTCAGCTGCACGCCGCTGGCCAGCACCACTTGAGCGGCATGGGGGTCTGCGTACAAGTTGAATTCGGCAACCGGCGTGATGTTACCGCCGTTGAAATGAGCACCGCCCATCACCACCACCTCCTTGATGCCCTGGGCAATCTCTGGCCGCTGGATCAGCGCCAGTGCCAGGTTGGTCTGCGGGCCGAGCATCGCCACCGTGATGCTGTGGGGCTTGGCAGCGCCCAGGGTATCTACCAGGTACTGCACCGCGTTGCCCGCCGCCAGGGGCTTGGCCGGCTCGTGCACCTGCACGCCGGTGATGCCCTCCTCCCCGTGCACTTCGGCAGCGTAGATGGGCGCGCGCACCAGGGGCCGGCCAGCACCGGCATACACCGGGATATCCTCGCGGCCCGCCCACTCACGGGCCAGCCGGGCATTGCGCGAGGTTTTCTCCAGCCGCACGTTGCCCGCCACCGTGGTGATGGCGCGGACCTTGAGTTCATCCGGCGACGCCATGGCCAGGAACAGCGCCACCACATCGTCCGCACCGGGGTCTGTGTCGATGATCAGGTCGATGGGGGCGGCTTGAACGCTCGACGCTGCGGCCATGAAGGCGATACCTTGTAGCAGGGGTTTCAGCATGATGATGGCACTCCTGTTGCCAATGGGTTGTGGCTAGCCAGGGCTCAGAACGTGACCCCGGAGATCAGTGCAATATTGCTGTAGGGCTGGCATTCACCGGTGCGCACGATGGCGCGGGCACTGCGCGACAGCACCTTGAAGGCCTCGTGGTCCAGCCATTCACGCTTGCCCAGTTTGCCTTTCAGGCGCTCGATTTCCACCAGCGCCGGGGGTACCACCGTCTGCATTTCCTCGGCCAGCACGTGGCGCTCCACCTGCAATTCGCTCAACACCACCCGCAAAACGCTGGCAAAGTCAGGCAGGCCGGGCGTGACTGCCAGGTCAATCAGCTCCACCCCGGGTGGCACCGGCAGGCCGGCATCGCCGATCACCAGGATATCGCCATGCCCCATGCCCGCAATGGTGCGGGACAGGGCGATGTTCAGCAGTGGCGTCTTCTTCATGGCGCGACCTCGGCCAGATGGGGAATGGAAGGTTGGGCCCCGGCGCGGGTCACCGACAACGCCGCGGCGCGCTGGCCGAACGCGATGGCATCGCCCTCCTCCAGCCCGCGCACCAGGCCCGCCGCGAAGCCGCCAATGAAAGTATCACCGGCAGCCGTGGTGTCCAGCGGCTGCACCACCGGCGCCGGGTAGTGCTGGTGCCCGTCGGCGCTTACACGCAGCGCGCCCTGTGCGCCAAGGGTGATGATCACCTTGCCAGCGCCCAGCGCCAGCAGCCGCTCACCTGCCTGTAGCGCGCTGGCCTGGTCGTTGACCGGTATGCCGGTCAGCGCCTCGGCCTCGCTTTCGTTGGGCGTGAGGTAGTTGATGTGCGGGTACCACGGTGCCGGCAGCGGGCCACTGGCAGGCGCCGGGTTGAGGATGACCTGCTTGCCCAGCTCATATGCCCTGGCCAGGGTCCAGGCGACCGTCTCCAGCGGCACTTCCAGCTGGCAGATCACCACTTCGGCAGCTTGCAGCAGCGCGTCGAAGCGCTGAACCGCCTGCGGTGTCAGCAAGCCGTTGCCGCCCGGGATGATGACGATGCAGTTCTGGCTGGCCGCATCCACGGTAATCAGCGCCACGCCACTGGACACGCCCGGGCAGGTGATCACGCCCTGGCAATCGATACCCTCGGCCGCCAGGCCGTCCCGCAGTTGCTGGCCGTAGCCGTCATCGCCCACACTGCCGACCATGGCCACGCTGCCGCCCAGCCGCGCCACCGCGACGGCCTGGTTGGCACCCTTGCCGCCCGGGGCGGTAAAAAAACGGTCGCCGGCCAGCGTCTCACCAGGCCGGGGCAGGCGCTGGGCGCGCGCCACCAGGTCCATGTTCAAACTGCCGACTACCACCACCTTCGCACTCATGACATTTCCTTAGCGGTGATCGTTGAACAAATCCGGGCGCGGCCCGGTGGATTCGCGCAGCACAATGCGCGGGGCCACGATGCGTTGCTCCGCCTGGCCAACACGCGGCGCAACGATACGCGCCAGCAGCAGCGACGCGGCGCTCTCGCCCAGTTCGCGGATGGACTGGCCGACCGTGGTCAAGGGTGGATACACGTAGCGGCTGAGTTCGATATCGTCAAAACCGATCACCGACAGCTCGGCAGGTACGCTGATATTGCGTTCAGCCGCCGCGCGCAATACGCCAAACCCGATCATGTCGTTACCGGCGAAGATGGCCGTGGGCCGCTTGCCTTCGAGCAGGGCCGCGGCGGCGGCATGGCCACCCGGGCTGGTAAAGTCGCAGTGCTGCACACGGCCGGGTATTACCGGCACCCCGGCCTCGCCCATGGCACGATGGAAGCCGCCCAGGCGCAGCTGGGTCACCCCGGTGTGCGCCGGGCCGCCGATGTAGGCGATATCGCGGTGGCCCAGCTCCAGCAGGTGCCGGGTGGCCAGGTAGGCGCCCTGTTCGTGGTCGATGCGCACCAGGTCGGCATCCACGCCTTCAAGCTCGCGGTCGACGATCACCATCGGCGTGCGCACGCCGGCCAGGCTCTGCAGCAGGTCGTCGTCCTGGCCTACCGAGCCGACTACCAGCCCGTCGATGCGTTTTTCCAGCAGCACGCGCAGGTAGTTGCGCTGCTTTTGCGGGTTGTCGTCGGAGTTGCACAAAATCACGCAGTAGCCGTTGCGCTCGCAGGCATCCTCGATGCCCCGGGCCAGCTCGGCAAAGTACGGGTTGACGCTGTTGGGCACCAGCAGGCCGATGGTGGCGGTGCTGCGCGCTTTCAGCGAGCGCGCCACGGCGCTGGGCACGTAGTCCAGCTGGCGGATCGCGTCTTCGACCTTCTGCCGCACCGGCTCGCTGACGGGCCGGGTCTTGTTCAGCACATGGGACACGGTGGTGTAGGAAATACCGGCCAGCGCTGCGACATCTTTGATGGTTGCCATGTTGTCAGGTCCGCCGGGCTGCACGCCGGCTGCGGTAAGTGTCGAGCACCACGGCGATGACGATGACTGCCCCGGTGATGATGCGCTTGGTCGGCTCACTGGCGCCAATTTGTGCCAGGCCTGCGGCCAGCACCGAAATGATCAGCACCCCGAAGAACGTACTGATGACCGAGCCGCGCCCGCCCATCAGGCTGGTACCACCAATCACCACGGCGGCGATCACCTGCAGCTCCAGGCCGGAGCCTGCGTTGGGGTCGGCCGCCTCCAGGCGCGACACCTGGAACAGCGCCGCCAGGCCGGCCAGCAAACCCATCAGGGCGAACACCAGCACTTTATAGGGGCGCGGGTCGATACCGGCCAGGCGCACGGCTTCTTCGTTGGTGCCGATGCCGATCAGGTAGCGGCCGAACACCGTACGGGTCAGTACCAGCTGGGCCAGCACGATCACCAGCAAGGCGATGATGAAGGAAGGCGAGATGCCAAAGGCCACAGGGTTGGAAAACCAGGCATAGGTGTCGCCGATGTACGCGGTGCGCGAATCGGTGAGCTGGTAGGCCAGCCCTCGGGCCATCTCCAGCACGCCCAGCGAAACGATGAACGAGGGAATGCGCCACGCCACGGTCACGGCACCGGTCACGCTGCCGGCCAGGGCAGCTACCGCCATGCCCAGCAGCGCGGCGGGCACCATGCCCCAGCCCCACCCCAGAATGGCCACGCTGACCGTGGACGCCGCCAGGGCCAGCACTGAGCCCACCGACAGGTCGATACCGCCGATGATCAGCACGAAGGTCATGCCCACCGCCAGCACCATCAGGTCGGGGATCTGGTTGGCCAGGGTGCTGAAGGTGTTATACGACCAGAAATGGCTGCTCAGGAACGAGAACAGCACGATCATCGCCAGCAGGGCGCCGGCGAGGCCCAGGTAGGTACCCAGGCCCAGATAAGTACCGCTGCGGCGCGCCGGGGCAGCGCCTTGGTTGTCGAGCGGGGTGGTTTTCATGCATCCATCCTGGGAGCTGCGTTGTGCAGCATTGCGTCACGTTTCTGATAACCGGCAAAGGCCGCGGCCAGCAGTTGGTCCTGGCTCCAGCGCTCGCGCACGAAGGTGTCTATGAGGCGCCCGGCCGATAACACGGCGATGCGGTCACAAATCAGCATCAGCTCGCGCAGGTCGCTGGACACCACCACCAGCGCCTTGCCCTGGCGGGCCAGCGCTGCCAGCAGGCCATAGATGTCGAACTTGGCCCCCACATCGATGCCGCGGGTGGGCTCGTCGAACAGCAGCACCTGGCAGTCGCGCTCCAGCCAGCGGCCTATCACCACCTTCTGCTGGTTACCGCCCGACAACTCGCCCACCACCTGATGCGGGCCGGCACTGCGAATACGCATGGCCTGGATCTGCCGCTCGGCCAAGGCGCGCTCGGCATCCGCGTTCAGCACGCCGGCGGTGGAAACCGCGCCCAGGTTGCCCAGGGCAATGTTCGCGCTGATCGACTGGGTCAGCAGCAGGCCCTCGCCCTTGCGGTCTTCGGTGATCAAGGCGATGCCGGCCTTGACTGCAGCCTTGGGTGAATCGATGCTCACCCGCTGCGGCGGCTGGCCCAGGGCAACGCTGCCACTGTCGGCCGCGTCTGCGCCGTAGATCAGGCGCAGCAGTTCGGTACGCCCGGCGCCGATCAGGCCGGAGATACCAAATATCTCCCCTGCCCGCACCTCGAACGACACATCGCGCACCTTGTCGCCACGGCTCAGGTTGTTCACCTGCAGCAGCGGCGCCCCCAGCTGCCGCTGGCCCAGGTCGATGTGCTCGCCCAGCTCACGCCCCACCATCAGGTTGACCAACTGGTCGCTGGTGTAGCGCTGAATGGGCTCATCGCACACCAGCTTGCCGTCGCGCAGTACCACGATGCGCTGGGCCACCTGTTGCAGTTCTTCGAGCCGGTGGGAGATGTAGACGATGGCCACACCACGCTGGCGCAGGCGCTCGATCTGGGTGAACAGCAGCTCCACCTCGCGCGCCGTTAGCATGGCGGTGGGCTCGTCCAGAATCAGTACGTGGCAGTCGCCGATCAGGTTGCGGGCGATCTCGACCATCTGCTGGTGGCCAATGCCCAACTCGCCAACCGGCGTGTCCGGGTCGATGGCATCCAGGCCCACCTGGGCCATGGCGGCACTGGCCAGTTGGCGCAGGCGTTTGTGGTTGACCCAGCCAAAGCGGCTGGGCAGGTTGTCCAGAAACAGGTTTTCGGCCACGGTCAGCGTGGGCAGCAGGTTCAGCTCCTGCATCACCATGCGCACGCCCAGGCGCTCGGCGTCGCTGCGGCTGGCCGGCGCATAGGGCTGGCCACGGTACTGCATGTGCCCGGTGGTGGGGGTTTCCAGGCCACTGATGAGCTTGGACAAGGTGCTTTTGCCGGCGCCGTTCTCACCCGTCAGGGCCAGCACCTCGCCAGCGCGCAGGGTCAGGCTGACCTCGCCCAGCACCGGCTGGGCGTAGGTTTTGCCAAGGCCGCTGGCGGTCAGCACCACGTGTTGGGCCGATGCAGACATGGCCGTCTCTCCTGGCAGCATCAGGGCTGTTTGGTGATCAGTTCGACCGGGGTCTGGATGACGTTGTCGGCATCCACATCGGGCTTCTCGCCCTTGACCATTTTCAGCGCCGCCTGAATCCCGAACACCGCCTGCTGGCTGGCCGCCTGGTCCAGGGTGGCCAGTACGCGGCCATCGGCGATCATGGGCTTGATGGCGTTGATGTTGTCATAGCCCACCACTTTCACTTGGCCAGCCTTGCCGGCAGCGCGCACGGCAGACACGGCGCCCAGGGCCATGCTGTCGTTGCCGGCCAGCAAGGCTTTCAGGTCGGGGTATTCGTTGAGCATGGAGGCCGCGACCGCATTGCCCTTGTCGATTTCCCAGTTGCCGCTTTGCACCGATACGATCTTCATCTGTGCAGCGTCCATCGCATCCTTGAAGCCGGCCGTGCGCTGCTGGGCGTTGGTGGTGGTAGACACGCCTTCGATGATGCCCACCTGGTCGCCGGCCTTGAGCTGTTTGGCCAGGTAGTCGCCCACCATACGGGCGCCCTTGCGGTTGTCGGGGCCTACGAACGGCACGCTGATGCCTTTGCTCTTGAGCAGCTCAGGGTCCAGGCGGTTGTCGATGTTGATCACCACCACGCCCTGGTCCATGGCTTTTTTCACCGCCGACACCAGTGCCTTGGAATCGGCAGGGGCAATTACCAGTGCCTTGGCGCCGGCGTTGACCATTTGTTCAACGATGCGGATCTGTTCGCCGGTGTCGGTTTCGTTCTTGATGCCGTTGGCAACCAGCTCGAATTCGCCAGCGTGGGCTTTCTGGTAGTCCTTGGCGCCGTCCTCCATGGTGCGGAAGAACTCGTTGGCCAGGGACTTCATCACCAGGGCGACCTTGGGCTTTTCTTCTGCGTGGGCGGCAGACAACGGCAGGGCCATGGACAGGGAGGTTACAGCGGCAATGGCCAGCAAGCGGCCGGGGAATGGCAGTTTCATGGACGATGACTCCGAATCTTGTGTTTTTTATCGGAAAGCAAACGTTTGCGTTGGCTAACTATGAGAACAAGACCTGGTTTTGTCAATTGCGTTTGGTGGTAACCCTGCATGGCCGATTATCCAGACTTTTTCCGAAAAGCCGAACACCTTTTCCTACGCGTGTTCGGGATTGCGAATGGAATACTCGTACATCACAGGGCTGGCAACGGGGTGGGATTACGCGTACAGCGCGCCAATCGCGACCCGGGCAGGCCCTGCGCACGCAGCGCAGACACGGCTGGTACGAAACATGCCTGAAGCTCTGCGCGACTCATAACGACCATCTCAATAGGAAGAGAGAACAAGAACGATGAATGCCGCATTGAAAACCTTCGCCCCCAGCGCACTCGCCCTGCTGCTGATCCTGCCCGCCACCGCTTCAGCCAAGGAAGCCGAAGCCCAACAGAAACTGGCCAACGTGGTCATCCTCGCCACCGGCGGCACCATTGCCGGGGCCGGCGCCAGCGCTGCCAACAGCGCCACCTACCAGGCCGCCAAGCTGGGCATCGACAAACTGATCGCCGGCGTACCGGAACTGGCTGATGTCGCCAACGTGCGCGGCGAACAGGTGATGCAGATTGCCTCGGAAAGCATTTCCAACGAAGACCTGCTGAAACTGGGCAAGCGCGTGGCGGAACTGGCCGACAGCAAGGACGTGGATGGCATCGTCATCACCCACGGCACCGACACTCTGGAAGAAACCGCCTACTTCCTGAACCTGGTGGAAAAAACCGACAAACCCATCGTGGTGGTGGGCTCGATGCGCCCCGGTACCGCCATGTCGGCTGACGGCATGCTCAACCTGTACAACGCCGTGGCCGTGGCCAGTGACAAGCAGTCCCGCGGCAAGGGCGTACTGGTTACCCTCAACGACGAGATCCAGTCGGGCCGGGACGTGAGCAAGGCAGTGAACATCAAGACCGAAGCCTTCAAGAGCGCGTGGGGCCCGATGGGCATGGTGGTGGAAGGCAAGTCCTACTGGTTCCGCCTGCCGGCCAAACGCCACACCCTGGATTCGGAGTTCGACATCAAGCAGATCAGCAGCCTGCCCCAGGTGGACATCGCCTATGGCTACGGCAACGTGACCGACACGGCGTACAAGGCGCTGGCGCAAAACGGTGCCAAGGCGCTGATCCATGCAGGCACTGGCAACGGTTCGGTGTCGTCGCGGGTGGTGCCGGCGCTGCAGGAGCTGCGCAAGAACGGTGTGCAGATCATTCGTTCGTCCCACGTCAACCAGGGCGGTTTCGTGCTGCGCAATGCCGAGCAGCCGGATGACAAGAACGACTGGGTGGTGGCGCATGACCTGAACCCGCAAAAGGCGCGCATTCTGGCGATGGTGGCCATGACCAAGACCCAGGACAGCAAGGAATTGCAGCGCATCTTCTGGGAGTATTAATGTACCGGGGCCGCAAGGCGGCCCCAACTTCCTCCGCCAATGGCCAGCGTATACAAACACCCTGGCAGCCTCACACAAGACACCCCTCCCCCAAACACGCCCTAATAAGCCATCGCTGCCAACTGCGATGGCCGCTCGCCAGATGCGAGCGGTTCCCGTATAACAAGCGCGCCGTACAGGCAGCCAAAAACAAAAGAGGGATGTGCAAATGGTCAAACCGCAATCGCTGTGCAGCCTGGCCTTGGCAGGCTTGCTGGCCAGCCAGGCGGCACCCGCCTACGTGCTGTACGCCGATGACGACACCCACCTCAACGCCGACATGCTGGCCGTGTGGGGCATGTTCAACAGCCGCAAGAACTATGACGGCACCACCGGCGGCTCTACCTGGCGCGAAGGTTTCATCAAGTACGGCATCAGCGGCGACCAGGGCCTGGCAGGCAATGGCACCTTGTACGGCGCGTTGAACTGGGTGAGCTCGGGTACCTGGGGCGACGGTGATGCGGCCGGCAACACCCTAGGCACCGAACGCACCACCAAAACCGAAGAAGCCTACCTGGGCTGGCGCTCCGGCGACCTGTTCCCGGTGCTGGGCAAGGACGGCGTGGACGTTTCCGCCGGCCGCCAGGTGGTGCGCCTGGGCAGCGGTTTTCTGATCAACGACGACGGCCCCAACCTGGGCAAGGGCCCAGCCGATGGCGCCCTGAACCGTGGCGGCGCCTTTTACCTGGCCGCACGCCACGCCTTTGACCGCACCGCCGTGCTGCGCCTGGGCGGCAAGGACGGCCTGCATGGCAGCGTGGTGTGGCTGAAGTCCGATAACCGTGCCCAGGCCGAAACCGAACTGGGCGCCGGCACCCTGGACTACACCAACGAACTGGGCACCGTGGGGCTCACCTGGATTCACGGCATCGATGTGGCCGACCAGTGGGCCAGCGAGTTCCAAAAAGCCCGCGAAGGTATGAACGTCTACAGCGTGCGCGGCGAAGGCAGCGCCGGCATCGAAAACGCCAGTTTCGGCTTCGAATACGCCTGGCAGGACAAAGACAACGGCCCGGAAAAAGCCTGGTACCTGCAGGCCGCCTACACCTTTGCCGACGCGCCTTGGGCGCCGCAGCTCACCTACCGCTACACACGCTATTCGGCAGGCTGGGACTCGCTGTTCAGCGGCCTGTCGAGCGGTTACGGCACCTGGTTCCAGGGTGAGGTTGCTGCCAACTACGCCGGGCCGTTCAACAGCAACACCGGCATCCACCACGTGGGGCTGAAGGCCACCCCGCTGGAAAACGTCACGGTCGGTGCGCTGTACTTCGACTTCAACACTGTCAGCACGCGCAACCGCCTGAACCTCGACGCCCGTGAGCTGGACCTGTACGTGGAATGGGCCGTGAACCAGCACCTGATCATCAGCCCGCTGGTGGGCCTGTACCAGCCGCGCAAGGATGAAAGCAATGGTGGCAACCAGGTTGGGGGCAACGGCACCAACGTGTACAGCCAGCTGACAGTTGCCGTGCCGTTCTGAGGCCACTCGCTACCTGAACTGATACTCCAGCCCGGCGCCGGCATACCACGCGCGCCCGGGCGCGGCTTCGTAGTAGCGGCTGTTGCTGTCGCCCACGATCACGGAGCCCACGTACTGGCGGTCGAACAGGTTGTCCAGGCGCACCAGCTGGTGGAATGTCCAGGGCCCGGCGTGCTGCTCGAAGCGGGTGCGCCAGTTGAACACCGCATAGGCGGGGGCTGCCTTGGCGGTATTGCTGTCTTCCACGTACACCTGGCTACGGTACTGGCCTTCAACGCCCATGCTCACCCACTGTGCGGGCTTCCACACCAGTTCGGCGTACAGGTTGTCCCGAGGCACGCCCGGCAGGCGGTTGCCGCTGTCGATCACCTTGCCACCCTGGCTGAAGTCATCGGCATACCGGGCATCGGTGCGGGTGTACACCCAGGTGGTCTGCCAGTGGTCACTCAGGTCGCTGTGCAGGCTGGCTTCGATGCCACGGCGCAGGGTGCGGCCGGCATTGCGGTAGCTGGTGCGGCCGTCGGTGGCTTCGGCGACGATGATTTCATCGTCGGTGTGTATCTCGTACGCCGCCACATTCAGCCGGGTGCGCTCGCCCATGCGGTACTTGGCGCCTACTTCGTACTGGGTGCTGGTAGCCGGGCTCAGGCCAAAATTGAAGCGTTCCTGGGTGCCTGGCGCGTAGGCCATTTCTGCCTGGGTGGGGGTTTCGAAGCCCTTGCCGACACTCACGTAGCCGCGCAGGTCGGGCGTGAAGGCGTACATTACCGACAACGACGGGTTGGCTTTCTGGTAGCGCTTGGCGCCGCTGGCATCGCCGTTGGCCAG
Source organism: Pseudomonas sp. S60 (assembly GCF_016647865.1). Lineage (NCBI taxonomy): Bacteria > Pseudomonadati > Pseudomonadota > Gammaproteobacteria > Pseudomonadales > Pseudomonadaceae > Pseudomonas > Pseudomonas sp. S60. The sequence continues at coordinate 70,607 of NZ_JACVVH010000005.1, forward strand.
GTAGTGGTCGTCCACCTGCATCTTCATGGTGCTGTAGCGCACGCCCAGCTCGCTGGTCCAGTTGCCGATTTCCCAGTGCGCCTGGGCATAGGGGTCCAGGCTGGTGGCCGTGTCCTTTTCGTCGCGGCGCAATTCGCCTTTGACGCCCAGCTGGCTGCCACGGAAGTTCTGGAAGCCACGGCGGTCGTCGGTGCTCTGGTCGTAGTCGGCGCCTACGGTGAAGGTGAAATTGCCCGGCACGCTTGCCACCGGCTGTACCCAGCGCAGGGTGCCGCCGTGGAACTCGCGGTCGAAGTCCACCACCCCGCCACCGCGCTGGCTGTTGGACGCCACCTGCCTTGGTATGGACAGGTACTGCACCACGCTGCGCCTGCCGGCATACAGGTTGAACTGCAGCGTGGCCTCACCGAAGTAGCGCTCGTAGTTCATGCCCAGTTGCTGGTGGTCGATGCTTTTGCGAGTGTTGTAGGTCTCGGCCGCCGCTGCCGTGGAACGGGGGTCATGTTTGTAGGCCGACCACACCTGGCCCAGCGGGTCCTGGGTGTTGTTCTGCTCCAGGCTGCTGTAGATGAATGCCAGCCGTGAATCTTCGTCCGGCTTCACGTGCACCTTGGCAAAGGTCTGGTCACGGCGCGCAGCACTGTGGCCGCGGTAGCCATCGGTGTCCATGCGCGAGGCATCCAGCACAAAGCCACCGGTAGCGTTGCCGCCTTCTGCAGACAGGTGATGCTTGCCGAACCCATCGCTGCCAACCGTCGTTTGCGCCCCCACGCGGGCTGGCCCCTGACCATCCCGGCTGAACATCTGAATCACGCCACCGGCATTGCTGCCGTACAGGGTGGCGGCCGGGCCACGCAGCACTTCGATGCGGTCGGCCACGTCCAGGTTCAGGGTGGCCGCCTGGCCCTGGCCGTCCGGCGTGCTGGCGGGGATGCCATCGCTCAGCAGCTTGATGCCCCTTACCCCGAACGCGGAACGGGCGCCATAACCACGGGAGGATACCTGCAGGTCCTGGGCGTAGTTCTGACGGTTCTGCACCACCAGCCCTGGCACCTTGGTCAGCACTTCTGACAGGTTCACACCCAACTGGCCATCCGTGCCGTTGGACAGGTCCACCGTGTCGACGGAAAACGGCAGGTCGAACGTGCTGGTGGGCGTGTAGGCCCCGGTCACCACCATGGGGTCGATGACGATGGCGCCGGGCGCGTCGGCCAGCGCTTCGGCACAGGTGCCGAAGCCACCGAACAAGACCAGTGCCAGACGTGTGGGCGATTTGAAACGTAGAACCATTCGATACATGAGTCATTTCCAGAGAGTGCCGCCATTACAGCAGACCCTGGCAGCAAGCGCGAACACTGTGGCCGCGGTGTGTGGAACTCGCCCTTCAAGGTGTTGCGAAATTCCTTACACTCAAATACTGTATGTGCATACAGCAAAACAAGGAAATGCCTGTGTCCAGCACCGCCTCTGCCACCCCGACCAGCTACCAACAATTGGGTATGCGTATCCAGAAGATCATCAACAACCCCCTGGCTCAACGCAGCCGGGCCGCGTTGATCTTTCGGCTGGAACAGGAAACCCCGGAGGACTGGGACACCTTGCTGGCGGAAATTGCCGAGAACGACAACGTCACCCTCGCCTACCGCGACGATGGCGGCGTGCAAATTTTCTGGACCGTGCCCAAGGAAGACTGACCGCGCATGAGAGCCTTGCTTATCGCTGCCAGCTACCTGGCAGCCCTCGCGCCGCTGGCTCAAGCGGACGCGCCACGCACCTTCCAGGAAGCCAAGAAAGTGGCATGGACGCTGTACGCCCCGCAGTCCACCGAGTTCTACTGCGGGTGCAAGTACAAAGGCAACCAGGTAAACATGGCCTCGTGCGGGTACACCCCGCGCAAAAATGCCCAGCGCGCATCACGCATTGAATGGGAACACATTGTGCCGGCGTGGCAGATCGGCCATCAGCGCCAGTGCTGGCAAACGGGTGGGCGCAAGGCCTGCTCGCAGCATGACGACGCCTACAAGCGGGCTGAAGCCGACCTGCACAACCTGGTGCCGAGCATTGGCGAGGTGAACGGCGACCGTAGCAACTTCAGCTTCGGCTGGCTGCCCGAGCAAAGCGGGCAATATGGCCGGTGCCTGACCCAGGTGGACTTCAAGGCAAAAAAGGTCATGCCACGGCCGTCGATCCGCGGCATGATCGCGCGCACCTACTTCTATATGAGCAAGCAGTACAACCTGCGCCTGTCGCGGCAGGACAGGCAGCTGTTCGAGGCGTGGAACAAGACCTACCCGCCGCAGCCCTGGGAATACCAGCGCAACCAGCGGGTAGCGTGCCTGATGGGGCGCGGTAACGATTTTGTCGGGCCGGTTGACCTCAAGGCCTGCACCGAAGGGCCGTACAGCGCCAGCCGATAGTGGCTGGCGCTGCCCTCAGCGGGAGGCGCCGTGCTGGATGACGATGGAGTCGGTACCCAGCTTGGCCATTACCTCATCACGCCGGGCCTGAGCTTCTTCACGGCTGGGGAACGGCCCCATCAGCACCACAGGCTTACCATTGCGGTACTCCACGGATGACGGGATACCCTTCTCGATCAGGCGGGCGGTCATGTCGCTGAGCGCACCCATGTTGGCCCCCTGAATCACCTCTACATCCCACCCCTCTGGGGCAGGCTGGTCGGCCAGCGCCTCGGCGCGGCGCTGCAGGTCGGCACCGCCACACAGTTCGCGAATGCGCAGGTTGCTGCCGGTATCATCGACGATGATGTCGTATTGCCCGTCTCGCTTGATGGCCACATAGCTGCGGTAGGCCTGGTATTGCCCGGCATCGTCCTTACCGCGCACCTGGCCGCAGATAGTGCCCTGGGTGTCGATACGCACGTTGCCGAACTTGGCCGTTTTGGGGTTTTGCAGGTGTTCTGCCACCTGCTTGTGCACGCCCTCGACCTCGTTGTCACAGCCCGCCAGGGCGAGCACCGCCATTACCACAGCCAGTTTGCGCACGCGTGTACCTCCAGATTCGAAGGGGCGGAGTCTACCATGCCCGGCACGGGGCCGAAGCGCGACCAAACGTTACACGCTGCGTCAGGCGCACATGCAAAAAGGGCGATCATTGCTGATCGCCCTTTTCGGATTTGGTAGGCACAATTGGACTCGAACCAACGACCCCCACCATGTCAAGGTGGTGCTCTAACCAACTGAGCTATGTGCCTGTCGTGTGGTGCGCATCTTAGTGATGCGCGGCACTGCTGTAAAGCTTTTTTTGCAGAAAAATCAAAACCTTTGGCGTGCACAACGCCGCCCTGCCGCTGGCCCGTCCTGGCTTTCTGCCGGCCATGAAAAAAGGGATGACCCTTTCGGATCACCCCTTCTTCGATTTGGTAGGCACAATTGGACTCGAACCAACGACCCCCACCATGTCAAGGTGGTGCTCTAACCAACTGAGCTATGTGCCTGTCGTGTGGTGCGCATTTTACTCATTTCAAAACCCCTGTCAACATTTTTTTTCGCGCTAACTTACTGAATTGCAAACCCTTTATTCCCTGTGACGGGTAATTCCGGGGGGTTGTGATTTTCAACGGATGACTAGCGGGTGTTTATTATTATTGATAGCATCGGTACATTCGTTAAAAATATAAAACACGAGGTTTCGCAGCATGGCTAACACCCCCTACCCCCAGTCCTACTACGCCGCCTCGGCCAACCCGGTGCCGCCACGTCCGGCGCTGCAGGGTGAGGTGGAAACCGATGTATGCATCATCGGTGCCGGCTACACCGGCCTGTCCAGCGCCCTGTTCCTGCTGGAAAACGGCTTCAAGGTGAGCATCGTCGAAGCCGCCAAGGTGGGCTTCGGCGCATCGGGCCGCAACGGCGGCCAGATCGTCAACAGCTACAGCCGCGACATCGACGTCATCGAACGCACCGTGGGCGCCCGCGAAGCTCAGCTGCTGGGCCAGATGGCCTTTGAAGGCGGCCGCATCATCCGCGAGCGCGTGGCCAAGTACAACATCCAGTGCGACCTGAAGGACGGCGGCGTCTTCGCGGCCCTCACCAGCAAGCAGATGGGCCACCTGGAATCGCAAAAGCGCCTGTGGGAACGCTACGGCCACACCCAACTGGAACTGATGGACCAGAAGCGCATTCGCGAAGTGGTTGCCTGTGACAGTTATGTAGGCGGCATGCTGGACATGAGCGGCGGCCACATTCACCCGCTGAACCTGGCGTTGGGCGAAGCGGCAGCCGTTGAATCCCTGGGCGGGGTGATCTACGAGCAGACCCCGGCCGTGCGCATCGAGCGGGGTGCCAACCCGGTGGTGCACACGCCTCAGGGCAAGGTGCGCGCCAAGTTCATCATCGTGGCCGGCAACGCCTACCTGGGCAACCTGGTGCCGGAGCTGGCCAGCAAGTCCATGCCCTGCGGCACCCAGGTGATCACCACCGAGCCCCTGGGCGACGAGCTGGCATGCACCCTGTTGCCGCAGGATTACTGCGTCGAAGACTGCAACTACCTGCTGGACTACTACCGCCTGACCGGCGACAAGCGCCTGATTTTCGGCGGCGGCGTGGTGTACGGTGCCCGTGACCCGGCGAACATCGAAGCGATCATTCGCCCGAAAATGCTCAAGGCGTTCCCGCAACTGAAGAACGTGAAAATCGACTACGCCTGGACCGGCAACTTCCTGCTGACCCTGTCGCGCTTGCCACAGGTCGGCCGCATCGGCGACAACATCTACTATTCGCAAGGTTGCTCGGGCCACGGCGTGACCTACACGCACCTGGCAGGCAAGGTGCTGGCCGAGGCCATGCGCGGCCAGGCTGAGCGTTTTGACGCCTTTGCCGGCCTGCCGCACTACCCGTTCCCGGGTGGCCAGCTACTGCGGGTGCCGTTCAGCGCCATGGGCGCCTGGTACTACAGCCTGCGCGACCGCCTGGGCTTCTGACAGCTTCTTCGTGGTCAAGGGCTGCCTAAGCAGCCCTTCGACCCGCACACGCAAGCTACTTCAAGGTATCCACGGCCTGCCTGGCCGCCAGTTCCTGGCCTGCTTTGGCCAGCTCATCCGCTGCCTGCAACCAGCGCTGGCGGTCTACCTGCGCAGGCAGTTGCCTGGGCGGCTGCACCAGCAGGGCCCAGCTGCCCTCCTTTGCCCACGCCGCAGCAAAGTCATCGAACGCCATCAGCTGGCGCCGCTGCATGCCTGAGCGCAGCAGCACCCGCTGCTTGTAGCGGTCGTAGCCGATCAACACCGCGTAGCGCGGCTCGCTCCACCACGCCGAACCGTCCTGGTAACGCACCAGCACCGGGTAGCCCGCGGCCACCTGGGCCAGCAGGGCATCCAGCCGTTTGTCCAAGGGGTAGACCACCATGCCATAGTCCCGCGCCACACGCGGTATGCCCGTGCCCAGCGCATCGGCGCCCTCGGGCAGGTTGAGCGGCGCATCCAGCAGCCCCGGGGTGATCGGGGCACCCTGTTGCGACAGCATGGCGGCCAGGGCCATGGCCCCGCTGTGGTTGGCGTTACCGCGGTAGAACGGCACGCTGCTGATTTCCACGCGCTGCGGTAGGGCCTTGAGGCTTTCAGAGGGGGCGCTGGCACAGCCTGCCAGGGTGGCGGTCACCACGCAGGCCAACAACAGCCCGCGTGAAGCGGCAATGAGTGGCTTGGAAGAAAGGTGTGGCATGGACACTCGCTTGTACCAACGTCGGGCAGACAGCGCCCGGCTCTGCTGGCGATCATAGGTCGGACAGCGGCGGCGGTACAGCCCGACAGGCACATGAAAATAATCTCACGCAGCCATCGGGCGTTATTCGATGGAACGTCACACAGGCCGGGCTAGACTAAACAAGTGTCTGGAAGGCAAACGCTGGCGTTCGAAGCGCTCGCCGTAGAGATGGAGGCACAGATATGAGCATGACCATGGCAATCATCATGTTGGTGTGCATGTGGCTGAGCGTGGCAGCTGCCATGCTGTGGGGTGTACTGCGCATCGCCCGTCGCCACGCCCACCCTCACGTGCAACCTAAGGCCGCTGCCAAGCCCCGGCCTGTGGTACCCGCCCGGCGCCCTGCCGGCGCTCACTGACTGGTTAACACCAAGGCCCCAAGCGCCGGAACACCGGCGTTTGGGGCGCCCTGCCTGCGCGGGTTAGCCTTCGGACGCTTCGCGTTTCATCCGCGCCCGCCTTGCGAAGATGTTCAGCATCTCGATCACCGTCGAGAACGCCATGGCGGCATACACGTAGCCCTTCGGCACATGAGCGCCGAAACCCTCGGCGATCAGCGTCATGCCAATCATGATCAGGAAGCCCAGGGCCAACATCACCACCGTGGGGTTGTCATTGATGAAGTTGGCCAGCGGGTCGGCCGCCACCATCATCACGATAACGGCAGTGATCACGGCAATGATCATGATCGGCAGGTGTTCGGTCATGCCCACCGCAGTGATGATGCTGTCGACCGAGAACACGATGTCCAGCAGCAGGATCTGGAAGATCGCCGCCGCAAAGCCCAGGGTCACCGTTGAACCCACCTTGGATTCCTGCTTGGCACCGCGCGGGTCGACGTTTTCGTGAATCTCCCGGGTGGCTTTCCACAGCAGGAACAAGCCACCGGCAATCAGAATCACGTCCTTCCACGAGAACGCGTTGCCGAACACCTCAAACACCGGGTCGGTGAGCTGCACGATCCAGGCGACGGTGCTGAGCAGCGCCAGGCGCATTATCAGCGCCATGCTGATACCAATGCGTCGCGCCTTGGAGCGGTAGGCCACGGGCAGCTTGTTGGTAAGGATGGAGATGAAGATCAGGTTGTCGATACCCAGTACCACTTCCATGGCCACCAGCGTGGCGAGGGCCACCCAGGCTGTGGGGCTAGCGGCAAGTTCCAGCAAATATTCCATTGTTCACATCCTGCTGCGGGGTTAGGGGTCAAATGTCCTGGGTTTCGGGTTTTGGCTCCGGGGCCTCGGGCTTGCGGCCTTCGGTGCCCAGTGCCTCGCTCAGCGCCTGCTGTGCGGCCTGGTTGGTGTCTTCAATGGCCTGCTTGGCCGATTGGGCAGCCTGGTCCAGCATCTGCTGGGCAGACTTTTCGGCCTGGTCACAACCGGCCAGGCTCAGCAGGGCCAGGGCCATGACCAGCGGTGTACCGATGGATTTCAGATAGAGCATAGGGGCCTCGCGTGTGTATAACCGCCAAGGCGCACAGGGCGCCTGATAGCTCGGAATTCTAGACAAGCCAATACATCAGTAAAATTCGTATTTTTGCAGGGTATACTTCGGCTTTAACGAATCGGGAGGTTGCTGATGCTCAACTATCGCCAGCTGCACTATTTTTGGGTGGTTGCAAAGACCGGCAGCATCGTGCGCGCCAGCGAGCAGTTGAACCTCACCCCGCAAACCATCAGCGGCCAGATCAGTCTGTTCGAGCAGGCCTACGGCCTGGAGTTGTTCCAGCGCGTGGGCCGGCAGTTGGAACTGACCGAAACCGGGCGCCAGGCCCTGGCCTACGCAGAGCAGATGTTCCAGCTGGGCAGCGAGCTGGAAGCGATGCTGCGCGCAGGGCCGCAGGAGCAGATTCTGTTCCGGGTAGGCGTGGCCGACGTGGTGCCCAAGCCCATCGTCTACCGCCTGCTGGCCCCGACTATGGAGCTGGACGGCGTGCTGCGCATCAACTGCCGTGAAGACAAACTGGAGCGGCTGCTGGCGGACCTGGCCATCCAGCGCCTGGACCTGGTCATCAGCGACAGCCCCATGCCCAACCACCTGGACATCAAAGGCTATAGCCAGAAGCTGGGCGAATGCGGCCTGAGCTTCTTCGCCACGCCGGCGCTGGCCCAGCGGCATGCCGGCCCCTTCCCTGCCTGCCTGCAGGATGCGCCGCTGCTGATACCTGGGCAGGAAACCGTGGTGCGCAGCCGCCTGCTGCGCTGGTTGGGCGAACAGCAAATCCAGCCGCGCATCGTCGGCGAGTTCGACGATAGCGCCTTGATGCAGGCGTTTGGCCAATCAGGCAGCGGCATCTTCGTGGCACCCAGTGTGATCACCGACGAGGTGTGCCGCCAATACGGCGTGCAACTGATCGGCCAGACCGAGGCGGTGAACGAATCCTTCTACGCCATTTCGGTGGAGCGCAAGGTCAAGCACCCGGGCATCGTGGCGATTACCGAGGGGGCGCGGCGGGAGCTGTTCAACTGGTAGCCAGCACGGCGCTGCCAGTGGGCGTGTGTGGTACAGTCCCGCCTTTTTGACGTATCAGGACTTTGCTGCACATGACGCCGTTTGTTCGCCTTATCAACCGCACCAGCCTGGTGACGCAGATCGTCATCGGCCTGCTGGCCGGCATCGCGCTGGCCCTGCTGGCGCCCAACGTCGCGCGCGACCTGGCATTTCTGGGCAAGGTGTTCGTCACCGCGCTCAAGGCGGTGGCACCGGTGCTGGTGTTCGTGCTGGTGATGGCATCTATCGCCAACCACCGGCACGGCCAGCAAACCCATATTCGCCCGATTTTGTGGCTGTACTTGCTCAGTACCTTCGGCGCAGCCGTGGTGGCCGTGCTGGCCAGCATGGTGTTCCCGTCGCATCTGGTGCTGAACACCAGCGAGGCCACGCTGAGCGCCCCTGGCGGCATCACCGAGGTGCTGCAAAACCTGCTGCTCAGTGCCGTCGACAACCCCGTCAGTGCCTTGGTGAACGCCAACTTCATCGGCGTGCTTACCTGGGCCATCGGCCTGGGCATTGCCTTGCGCCATGCCAGCGACACCACCCGCACCGTGGTGGATGACCTGTCCAACGGCGTGACCTTGATCGTGCGCATGGTCATCCGCTTCGCGCCACTGGGCATTTTCGGGCTGGTCACTTCCACCCTGGCCCAGTCGGGCCTCGACGCCCTGCTCGGTTACCTGCACCTGCTGGCCGTGCTGATCGGCTGCATGCTGTTTGTGGCCCTGGTGATGAACCCGCTGATCGTGTTCTGGAAAACCCGCAGCAACCCGTACCCGCTCACCCTGCTGTGCCTGCGTGAAAGCGGTATCACGGCGTTCTTCACCCGCAGTTCGGCAGCCAACATCCCGGTCAACCTGGCCCTGGCCGAGCGGCTGGGCCTGCATGAAGACACCTACTCGGTTTCCATCCCGCTGGGGGCGACCATCAACATGGCTGGCGCCGCAATCACCATCACCGTGCTCACCCTGGCGGCCGTGCATACGCTGGGCATTGCCCTGGACGTGCCCACGGCCATACTGCTGAGCGTGGTGGCCGCCGTCTGCGCCTGTGGCGCTTCAGGCGTGGCCGGTGGCTCGCTGCTGCTGATCCCGCTGGCCTGCAGCCTGTTCGGCATCCCCAGCGAAATCGCCATGCAGGTGGTGGCCGTTGGCTTCATCATCGGCGTACTGCAGGATTCGGCCGAAACCGCGCTCAACTCCTCAACCGACGTGCTGTTCACCGCCGCCGCGTGCCAGGGCGAAGCACGGCGCAGCGCCTGAAACACCGGGCCGCCTTGCGGCCCATGCGCGCTTTACCTACGCTAGTGGCCTTTTCCTACAGATGAGGCACGGCCATGTCCGACCACGAAAGCGCAGGCGAAGGCCGCTTCAACAGCATCGAGATCCGGGTGCTGGGCGCGCTGATCGAAAAACAGGCCACCAGCCCCGAAAGCTACCCGCTCACGCTCAACGCGCTGCTGCTGGCCTGCAACCAGAAGACCAGCCGTGAACCGGTGATGAACCTGACCCAAGGCCAGGTCGGCCAGGCCCTGCGCAGCCTGGAGGGGCAGGACATGGCGCGCCTGCAGATGGGCAGCCGTGCGGACCGTTGGGAGCAGCGCGTAGACAAGGCGCTGGAGCTGGTGCCCGCGCAACGGGTGCTGTTGGGCCTGATGTTCCTGCGTGGGCCGCAAACCTTGAGCGAACTGCTGAGCCGCAGCAACCGCCTGCACGAATTCGACGACACCGAACAGGTGCAGCACCAGCTTGAGCGCCTGGTGTCCCGTGGCCTGGCCCTGCACCTGCCGCGTCAGGCGGGCCAACGTGAGGACCGCTACACACACGCGCTGGGTGACCCGGCAGAAACCGATGCAATTCTGGCAGCACGTCAGCAGGAAGGCGGCACGCGCAGCAGCGGCGCCAGTGCCTCGGAGGAGCGAATCGACGCCCTGGAAGCGCGCATTGCAGCACTGGAGGCACGGCTGGCCGAGCTGGAAGGCTAAGCCATTCACTGTTCAGGTTCGGGGAAGTTGCGGCAGCTTTTGCGCTCGGCCAGTTCGCGATCACTGGGGCGCTGGTCGACGAACACGGTGCGGCCGTCGACGTAGATTTCCAGGTAGCCCCAGTGCAGGTCCTGCTCTTGCTGCCCGGGCTTGGGCGGCACGAGCCACCACGGTTCGCGGCTGATCAGGGTCATGGTGCGGTGTCCTGAGGGTGTTTGCTGCTAAGCATAGACACCCTCAGGTTTTAAGGCCCCAAACCGGCAAACCCGCCCCCGCTTGCGGGGGCGGGCCTGGGTCAAGCCGGCGCGGAGGTGCGGATCAGGTGGTCGAAGGCGGCCAGCGAGGCCTTGGCGCCCTCGCCCACGGCGATCACGATCTGCTTGTACGGCACGGTGGTCACGTCACCGGCGGCAAACACGCCAGGGATGCTGGTCTGCCCTTTGGCATCGACGATGATCTCGCCGCGGGGCGACAGCTCGACGGTACCCTTGAGCCAGTCGGTGTTGGGCAGCAGGCCGATCTGCACGAAGATGCCTTCCAGTGCCAGTTCGTGCTGCGCATCGGTGACGCGGTCCTTGTAGCGCAGGCCGGTTACTTTCTCACCATCGCCCAGCACCTCGGTGGTCAGCGCGCTGGTAATCACCTTCACGTTAGGCAGGCTGTGCAGTTTGCGCTGCAGCACGGCATCGGCACGCAGCTGGCTGTCGAATTCGATCAGCGTTACCTGGGCCACGATACCGGCCAGGTCGATGGCTGCCTCCACCCCCGAGTTGCCGCCGCCAATCACCGCCACCCGCTTGCCCTTGAACAGCGGGCCATCGCAGTGCGGGCAGTAGGCCACGCCACGGGCGCGGTATTGCTGCTCGCCCGGCACGTTCATTTCGCGCCAGCGGGCACCGGTGGCCAGGATCACGGTCTTGGCCTTCAGCGATGCTCCCCCTGCCAGCCGCACTTCGTGCAGGCCGCCGTCGGTAGCGGGGATCAGCGCTTCGCCCCGTTGCAGGTTCATGATGTCGACGTCGTATTGCTTGACGTGCTCTTCCAGCGCAGTGGCCAGTTTCGGGCCTTCGGTTTCCTGCACCGAAACAAAGTTCTCGATCGCCAGGGTGTCGAGCACTTGGCCACCGAAACGCTCGGCAGCCACACCGGTACGAATACCTTTGCGTGCGGCGTAGATAGCGGCCGAGGCGCCGGCCGGGCCACCGCCCACCACCAGTACATCGAACGCTTGCTTGGCGTTGATCTTCTCGGCCTGGCGGGCACCTGCACCGGTGTCGATCTTGCCGAGGATTTCCTCCAGGCCCATACGGCCCTGGCCGAACACTTCACCGTTGAGGTAAACGCTGGGCACCGCCATGATCTGGCGTGCATCCACTTCGGCCTGGAACAGCGCACCGTCGATGGCCACATGCCGCACGTTGGGGTTGAGCACGGCCATCAGGTTCAGCGCCTGGACCACGTCCGGGCAGTTCTGGCAGGACAGCGAGAAGTAGGTTTCGAAGGTGAACTCGCCTTCCAGTGCCTGGATCTGTTCGATCACCTCAGCACTGGCCTTGGACGGGTGGCCACCCACTTGCAGCAACGCCAGCACCAGCGAGGTGAATTCGTGGCCCATGGGGATGCCGGCAAAGCGCAGGCTGATCTCGCCGTTGGGGCGGTTCAGCGAGAACGAAGGCCGGCGCACGTCGTCGCCGTCGGCGCGCAAGGTAATCAGGTTGGACAGGCTGGCGATTTCCACCAGCAGGTCATGCAATTCGCGGGACTTCGCGCCGTCGTCGAGGGAGGCAACAATCTCGATCGGCTGGGTGACCCGCTCCAGGTAGGTTTTCAGTTGCGATTTAAGCGTGGCGTCCAACATACGGGCGATTCCTTTTACAAAACTCGGATACAAAAACGCCCAGGCGAGGTCGCCCGGGCGTTTGACGGGGCGGTGCTGCATTCAGCTCTGGCGGCTGCACACCGCCCGCGGTTGCCACATGGCCTTAGATCTTGCCGACCAGGTCCAGCGACGGTGCCAGGGTGGCTTCGCCTTCTTTCCACTTGGCTGGGCACACTTCGCCTGGGTGGGCAGCTACGTATTGTGCAGCCTTGACCTTGCGCAGCAGCTCAGCGGCATCACGGCCAACACCACCGTCGTTCAGCTCGACGATCTTGATCTGGCCTTCTGGGTTGATCACGAAGGTACCGCGGTCTGCCAGGCCGGCTTCTTCGATCAGCACGTCGAAGTTGCGGGAGATGACGTGGGTCGGGTCACCGATCAGCGGGTACTGGATCTTGCCGATGGTGTCCGAGGTGTCGTGCCAGGCTTTGTGGGTGAAGTGGGTGTCGGTGGACACACCGTAGATCTCCACGCCCAGCTTCTGGAACTCGGCGTAGTTGTCAGCAAGGTCACCCAGTTCGGTCGGGCAGACGAAGGTGAAGTCGGCCGGGTAGAAGAACACCACGGACCACTTGCCTTTCAGGTCGGCTTCGCTGACCTGGACGAATTCGCCCTTGTGGTAGGCAGTAGCGTTGAACGGTTTGACCTGGCTGTTGATGATAGGCATGAGTAGCTCCTTCATGGGTTGGAATCAGTTGACGGAGAGAATCCTAACCGCTGGTCCCGATAAAGGCTCATTGGCAAACATGATGTTGATGATTGGTTTTGGCTATGAAGGGGGTGGGGGTTAGATCGATTGGTGAAGTTAAGGGGGGTTGGGGCCGTTGGGCGGCCCCAATCGCGAGCTTTGCTCGCTCCTACGGGTTCTGTGGGGGGTTTGGTTAGCGGGTGATGGTGCGCAGGGTGACGAACTCTTCGGCGGCGGTTGGGTGCACACCGATGGTTTCGTCGAACTGCTGCTTGGTGGCGCCGGCTTTCAACGCCACGCCCAGGCCCTGGATGATCTCGCCCGCGTCCGGGCCTACCATGTGGCAACCCAGCACCTTGTCGGTCTGGGCATCCACCACCAGCTTCATCAGGGTCTTTTCCTGGATATCGGTGAGGGTCAGCTTCATGGCGCGGAAGCGGCTTTCATAGATGTTGACCTTGTGCCCGGCTTCCAGCGCCTGCTCCTCGGTCAACCCGACCGTCCCGATCGGGGGCTGGCTGAAGACCGCAGTGGGGATGTTCTGGTAATCCACCGGCCGGTACTGCTCGGGTTTGAACAGGCGCCGCGCCACGGCCATGCCCTCGGCCAGGGCCACAGGGGTGAGCTGTACGCGCCCGATCACATCACCAATGGCCAGGATCGACGGTGCGGTGGTCTGGTACTGGTCGTCCACGCGCACATAGCCGCGCTCATCCAGCTCGACGCCGGTGTTTTCCAGGCCCAGGTTGTCCAGCATGGGGCGCCGGCCGGTGGCATAGAACACGCAGTCGGCCACCAGCTCGCGGCCATCCTTGAGCGTGGCTTTCAGGCTGCCGTCTTCCAGCTTGTCGATGCGCTGGATGTCGGCGTTGAACTGCAGGTCCAGGCCGCGCTTTTCCAGTTCTTCCTTGAGGTGGGTACGTACCGAACCATCGAAGCCACGCAGGAACAGGTCGCCGCGATACAGCAGCGTGGTGGCGGCGCCAAGGCCCTGGAAAATACCGGCGAACTCAACGGCGATGTAGCCACCGCCCACCACCAGCACGCGTCGGGGCAGGTCTTTGAGGTAAAAGGCTTCGTTGGAGGTGATCGCCAGGTCCTTGCCTGGGATATCCGGCACTTGCGGCCAGCCACCGGTGGCGATGAGGATATGCTCGGCGGTATAACGCTGGCCCTCCACTTCCAGTTCGTGGGCGCCGGTGATGCGCGCATGGCCCTGCAGCAAGGTGACGCCGCTGTTGACCAGCAGGTTGCGGTAGATGCCGTTGAGGCGTTCGATTTCGCGGTTCTTGTTGGCAATCAGGGTGCCCCAGTCGAAGTGCCCTGCTTCCAGCGACCAGCCGTAACCGGCTGCCTGTTCCAGCTCATCGGCCACGTGCGCGCCGTACACCAGCAGCTTCTTGGGCACACACCCTACGTTGACGCAGGTGCCGCCCAGGTAGCGGCTCTCGGCCACGGCCACCTTGGCGCCGAAGCCTGCGGCAAAGCGCGCGGCACGCACCCCGCCCGAACCCGCACCAATCACGAACAGATCAAAATCGTAAGCCACGTCACACCCCCCAAGAAAAAAGCTGCAAGCTTCAAGCCTCAAGCTGCAAGAAAAAGCAGCTCGGCTTGTAGCTTGCAGCTTGCAGCTTGCCGCTTAGTAGGCCTTGCCGGTTTTGTAGTAGTTTTCGAAGCAGAAGTTAGTGGCGTCGATGTAGCCTTCGGCGCCGCCGCAGTCGAAACGCTGGCCCTTGAACTTATAGGCGATCACACAACCGTTGCGTGCCTGGTGCAGCAGCGCGTCAGTGATCTGGATTTCGCCACCTTTGCCAGGTTCGGTGTTGGCAATGATGTCGAAGATGTCCGGGGTCAGGATGTAACGGCCAATGATGGCCAGGTTGGACGGGGCGTCCTCCGGGCTTGGCTTCTCGACCATGTTGGTGACGCGGAAGATATCGTCACGGATCATGTCGCCGGCGATCACACCATACTTGTTGGTTTCCTGCGGGTCGACTTCCTGGATGGCAACGATCGAGCAGCGGAACTGGTTGTACAGCTTGACCATCTGGGTCAGTACGCCGTCACCTTCCGGGTTCACGCACAGGTCATCGGCCAGTACCACGGCGAACGGCTCGTCACCGATCAGCGGGCGGCCGGTGAGGATGGCGTGGCCCAGGCCTTTCATTTCGGTCTGACGGGTGTAGGAGAACGAGCACTCGTTCAGCAGGCGACGGATGCCTACCAGGTACTTCTCCTTGTCAGTGCCCTTGATCTGGTTTTCCAGCTCGTAGCTGATGTCGAAGTGGTCTTCCAGGGCGCGCTTGCCACGGCCGGTGACGATGGAGATTTCGCTAAGCCCTGCATCCAACGCTTCTTCGACGCCATACTGGATCAGTGGCTTGTTGACCACCGGCAGCATTTCCTTGGGCATGGCTTTGGTAGCAGGCAGGAAGCGGGTGCCGTAGCCAGCTGCCGGGAACAAGCATTTCTTGATCATAAACGTCCTTAAAAAGGCTAGGGCCTGTGGATTGGCGCAGTCTAATCAGGCGGCGGTCACCTTACAATGCCCCACCCGCGGCCACACATTGGGAAAATAGAGGGAACGCGGGCGGGATAGTTCAAAGGGGGCCCCAACTTTCATGTGCCCGGCAGCGCCCATTGGCGATGAAACAACCGGCCCCGCCCCTTAACGGCGGCAAGGCCGGTTGCTCAATCAGTTACCCTCCGGTGCCCTGCCCGATCAGTACACCGTCCACCTTCTGGCCGTACAGGTTGACCCCGTCATTGGCATGGAACTTCACACGGGTCTTCTCGATGGAGCCTTGCACCAGGCGCGGGTCCTGAGGCCGTTCATGGCGGTTGATCCATGCCGCCACGTCCCAGGCCTGCTGGTCGGTGAGGCTGCCGGGCTTGCCCAGTGGCATGTTGTACTTGATGAACGACGCTGCGGTGTTGATGCGGTGCATGCCGGCGCCCCAGTTGTAGGAGTCCTTGCCCCACAGCGGCGGCATCACGTACTCGCCAGCCACTTTTTGCCCTTCGCCCTGGTCACCGTGGCAAATCGCGCACTGCGCCTGGTACACCTGCTGGCCACGGGCGAAGTCGTAGCCACCCGTGGGTTGTGGCACCTCAGGGTAACCGCGCCCGGCCAGTTCCACCCCCGTGGGCGCCTGGGTCGACAGCCAGTACGAGTACACCGCCAAAGCGGTCATCTGCGGGCTGTCGGCCGCGGGCGGCCTGCCGTTCATGCTGAACTGGAAGCAGCCCTGTATGCGCTCGGCATAGGTGTTCACCTTGTTGTTTTTCTTGCGATAGGCCGGGTACATCGGGTAGGCACCCCACAGCGGCGCCGAATGGGGCATGCGCCCCTGGTCCAGATGGCAGTTGCTGCAGTTCATGCCATTACCCACCGCATCGGGCATCAGGCGGCGGGTGTCGACGAACAGGGCATGCCCGTCGCGCACCATCTTGCCGAAAGCATTGTCGGGCAGCTCGCCCTCGGCGGGCGGTACGAACTGCGGCGCGCGCTGGGCATCGGGCACGTTGAGCTGGGTCTGGTCTTCCATGGTGACGGGGCTGGCCTGGCTGGTAGCGGCGGCAAGCAGGAGCGTGGCGGGTATCAGCAGCTTCATGGGTTGACCTCCTGGCTGGCAGAACGGGCGAAGAACTCGGCCACGGCCTTGATCTCGTCAGCGGTCATGGCCTTGGCCACGCCTACCATCAGTTGGTTGGGGTCATTGCTGCGGCTGCCGTCGCGCCAGGCGTCCAGTTGCGCCACCAGGTAACTGGCAGGCTGGCCGGTCAGTGGCGGGAAGTGCTCGCCGAGCCCTGCGCCACCCGGCCCGTGGCATTGCACACACCCCGGGATCTGGCGGCTCCAGTCGCCGTACAGGGCCAGCCGTTCGGTTGGGTCATTGGCAATTTGCTGGCGCCGCAGGTGGCCGGCTGGTGCTTGAGGAAGGCTGGCCAGGTAGGTGCTGACTGCCTTGATTTCATCCTCGGTCAAGGCCTTGGCCACTGGCTCCATCACCGCCTGACGGCGGCTACCGGTGCGCCAGTCGCGCAATTGCTTGCTCAGGTATGCGGCCGGCAACCCCGCCAAGCGCGGGAAGCCGGCTGCCGCCACGCCACCGCCGTCTGCACCATGGCAGGCGATGCACGCCAGTGCGGCAGGGTCGGCACCGCCCTGGGTAAATACCTTCTGGCCATCCGCCGCCTGGGCGGCCGGCCAACTCAGCGCCAGCAGGCTGCCGAGCACCGCGCGTTTGAAGGGTGTCATCGCGAATCTCCTTTTCTATTGTTATATGCTTAGACCTAAAACATATAAGCAAAAGGAGCGCGACCCGTTGCGCTAGATCAACTTCCTGAAATGCACTGGGTGGTTGCCTTGCGCACATCACCTGGGCGCAACGGGAAGTTGCTCAGGCGCTCGTGCAGCTTCACGCTGCTGCCATTGCCACTGCCCCGCTCAGCGATATCCAGCACCGCGGCCGGGCCAGCGCCTGGCGAGAATTTTTGCGGCACGATCAGCCGCAGGCCATCACCCCGTTTTTCTTCCACCAGCGGCCCGCGAGAATCCGCAAGCCCGGCCTTCACGCAATCGGCGAATTCGCGGGGTGTCTTGCCCGAGATAACGTCCATCGTCTCGTGCGACTGTTCAATGTCCGACACGCTGGCACAACCTGCCAACGCCAGGGTCAGCGCTGCCACCATCCACTTCATCTGTTGCACCTCAACCATTACCAGCCCTGTTCGACCGTGCCCGGGCGCATTTGCTCCCTGCTTTGGCAGATTTATCCGCGCCCGTTGCGCGGGGCGGCGGCGTGCGTGCACATCGTGGTATCTTGCGCATTTGCAGAACCAGACTTTGCGGAGCCCCACATGAAATTCGTACACCAGCGCGAGCACCTCAACGAGGACGACATCGTCGTCGTCGAGTGTTCCCAGCGCTGCAATATCCGCCTGATGAACGACGCCAACTTCCGCAGTTTCAAGAACGGCGGCCGTCACACTTACCACGGCGGGCATTTCGACAAGTTTCCAGCCAAGATCACCGTGCCCAGCACCGGCTTCTGGAACATCACCCTCGACACGGTGACCACGCGCCCGATCTCGGTCACGCGCAAGCCCAGCCTGACCCACAAGATCAAGATCATCCGCCGTTCATCGTCGAAACTCAGCTAAGGCCACCATGACCCAGACCATCAAGTACGTGATCAAATACAAACTCGACGGCCAGCGCCGCTGGGATTTCGCATTGATGCAGGATGACTCGCAGGCTCAGGCCCTGGACGCCTTGCGCAAGATCCATGGCGAGGACGCCGACAAGATCAGCGACATCCAGGTCAGCAAGGCCCTCTAACAACCGCTGCCGCCCCCCTGCCCCCCGCCCCACAAGGAGCATTGCATGAGCCGTTGGCCCGATCGCCGTATCCTCGATTTGCTGGGCATCGAAGTGCCCATCTTGCAGGCGCCGATGGCGGGGGCGACAGGTTCGGCCATGGCGATCGCCGTGGCTGAGGCAGGCGGGCTGGGGGCTTTGCCGTGTGCAATGCTCACTGGCGAGCAGGTACGGCAAGAAGTGTCCACTTTTCGCCAAGCCTGCCCGGGCCGCCCGTTGAACCTCAACTTCTTCTGCCACACCCCGCCCGCCCCGGATGCCGCGGCAGGTCAACGCTGGAAGCAGGCGCTCGAACCTTACTACCGTGAGCTGGGCGCTGACTTCGATGCGCCAACGCCGGTGTCCAACCGTGCACCGTTTGACGAGCAGAGCTGCCAGCTGGTGGAGCAGGTGCGCCCAGAGGTGGTCAGCTTCCACTTCGGCCTGCCCTCTGCCGCCCACCTGCAGAGGGTGAAGGCCACGGGTGCCAAGGTGCTGTCCAGCGCAACCACCGTTGAAGAGGCCGTGTGGCTGCAGGGCCACGGTTGCGATGCCATCATTGCCATGGGCGCCGAAGCGGGTGGCCACCGGGGCATGTTCCTCAGCGAGGACATCACCACCCAGATCGGTACCTTCGCGCTGGTGCCGCAGGTGGTTGATGCGGTCGACCTGCCGGTGATCGCCGCAGGTGGCATTGCCGACCACCGCGGCCTGGTGGCGGCGCTGGCGTTGGGTGCGTGTGCGGTACAAATCGGCACTGCCTACCTGTTCAGCCCCGAAGCCAAGGTGTCGCCAGCGCATCGCCAGGCGCTGGACACCGCCCCGGCCAGCGACACGGCAATGACCAACCTGTTCACGGGCCGCCCGGCGCGCGGCATCAACAACCGCATCATGCGCGAGCTGGGGCCCATGAGCGCATTGGCACCCCGCTTCCCGTTGGCCGGCGGCGCATTGATGCCCTTGCGGGCAATCACCGACCCGCAGGGCGACAGCGCTTTCAGCAACCTCTGGGCCGGCCAGGCATTGCGGCTGGGCCGGCACGAAGCGGCCGCTGTGCTGACGCGTGAAATCGCCGAACGCGCCTTGGCGGTGGTGGGCGTTTAAACAGCGCTTTATCTACCCTCTTCCCGCTTCATGGCCTATCGCTATATAGTTGAGGTTATAACGATAACCCCAAGGAGCTGTATCGATGCCTATTCGCCCGTCTCACCTGGTCACTGCACTGGCCGGCCTGTTCGCCCTCAATGCTGCCTGGGCAGACGAAGTCCAGGTTGCAGTTGCAGCCAACTTCACCGCCCCCATTCAGGCCATTGCCCAGGACTTCGAAAAAGACACCGGCCACAAGCTGGTAGCCGCCTACGGCGCCACCGGGCAGTTCTACGCACAAATCAAGAACGGCGCGCCGTTCGAAGTCTTCCTGTCGGCTGACGACAGCACCCCGGCCAAGCTCGAAGAAGAAAAAGCCATCGTGCCAGGGTCGCGCTTCACCTATGCGATCGGCACCCTGGCCCTGTGGTCTGCGCAATCTGGGTACGTCGACGCAAAAGGCGAGGTGCTACAAAAAAACCAGTTCAAGCACCTGTCCATTGCCAACCCGAAAACCGCCCCCTACGGCCTCGCCGCCACTCAGGTATTGGCGAAGCTGAACCTGACCGAGGCCACCAAGCCTAAACTGGTGGAAGGTCAGAACATCACCCAGGCGTTCCAGTTTGTCTCTACCGGTAATGCCGAACTGGGCTTCGTGGCCCTGTCGCAAATCTACAAGGACGGCAAGGTACAAAGCGGCTCGGCCTGGATCGTTCCGGCGTCGATGCACGACCCTATCCGCCAAGACGCGGTGATTCTGGAAAAGGGCAAGGACAACCCGGCCGCCAAAGCGCTGGTGGATTACCTCAAAGGCCCCAAGGCCGCGGCGGTGATCAAGTCTTACGGTTATGAAATCTGATGCCACTGGACGCCAGTGACCTGGGTGCAATCTGGCTGACCTTGAAACTGGCCAGCCTGACCACCCTGATTCTGCTGGTGGTTGGCACGCCGATCGCCTGGTGGCTGGCCCGCACGCGGTCATGGCTGCGCGGGCCCGTGGGCGCGGTGGTGGCGTTGCCACTGGTGCTGCCCCCTACGGTCATCGGCTTCTACCTGCTAATTGCCCTGGGCCCCCACGGCTGGCTCGGCCAGGCCACGGCGGCACTGGGCCTGGGCAGCGTGGTGTTCAGCTTTAGCGGCCTGGTCATCGGCTCGGTGATCTATTCCATGCCGTTCGTGGTGCAGCCCCTGCAGAACGCCTTCGGCGCCATTGGCCAGCGCCCGCTGGAAGTGGCCGCCACACTGCGGGCCAGCCCATGGGACACATTCGTGCATGTGGTACTGCCACTGGCGCGCCCAGGCTTCGTCACGGCCAGCATCCTGGGCTTTGCCCATACCGTGGGGGAGTTTGGCGTGGTGCTGATGATTGGCGGCAACATCCCCGACAAGACGCGCGTGGTCTCGGTGCAGATCTTCGATCACGTCGAAGGCATGGCCTACGCACAAGCCCACTGGCTGGCTGGCGCCATGCTGGTGTTCTCTTTCCTGGTGCTGCTCCTGCTGTATGCCGGGCGACGCGGCAAGGCTGGCTGGAGCTGACATGACCCAAGCGATTGTGGCGCGCCTGAAACTGGCACGTGACGACTTTACCCTGGACGTAAACCTGCAACTGCCCGGGCGCGGTATCAGCGCGTTGTTCGGCCACTCCGGCTCGGGCAAGACCAGTTGCTTGCGCTGCCTTGCCGGCCTTGAACGCGCTACCAGCGCGTACGTGGAGGTGAATGGCGAAGTCTGGGAGGACAGCGCCCGGGGCCACTTCGTGGCACCGCACCTGCGGCCAGTGGGCTATGTGTTCCAGGAAGCCAGCCTGTTCCCACACCTTAGCGTACGCGGCAACCTGGAGTTTGGCTGGCGCCGCGTCGCACCCGCGCAGCGCAAGGTCAGCCTTGAACAGGCCAGCGCGCTGCTGGGCATAGGCCACCTGCTGGCGCGCCGCCCGGCGACCCTGTCCGGCGGCGAAGCGCAGCGGGTAGGTATCGCCCGCGCCCTGCTCAGCAGCCCAAGGCTGCTGCTGATGGACGAGCCGCTGGCCGCGCTCGACGGGCCACGCAAGCGCGAGATCCTGCCGTACCTGGAGCGCCTGCACGACGAACTGGACATCCCGTTGGTGTATGTCAGCCATGCCCAGGACGAAGTGGCGCGCCTGGCAGACCACCTGGTGCTGCTGGAACAAGGCCAGGCGGTTGCCAGTGGCCCCATCGGCGAAACCCTCGCCCGCCTTGACCTGTCGCTGGCCCAGAGCGAAGACGCAGGCGTGGTGTTCGAAGGGCTGGTGGTTGGCCATGACCCGCAGTACGACCTGCTCGACCTGCGCCTGCCTGGCAGCAGCGGCCCATTGCTGCGCTTCGCCCACCCGGCCCACGTGATGGGTAGCACCCTGAGGGTGAAAGTGCAGGCCCGGGACGTCAGCCTGGCGCTGGATGCCGACAGTGCGTCCAGCATCCTCAACCGCGTGCCGGTACGGGTGTGCGAAACCCGCCCTGCCGACAACCCGGCGCATGTGCTGGTCAGCCTGGACGCCGGAGGCAATGCCCTGCTGGCTCGCGTTACCCGTTACTCGGCGCACCAGCTCGGCCTGCACCCCGGCCAGCTGCTGTTCGCGCAGATCAAGTCGGTGGCGCTGCTGGGCTGAGCATTTGAATGGAGCAACGGTCAAGCGGCTGATGTCCATTGATCAGTGACCTGATCGAGGCCTGCCGCCCATGCTTGACTGCCCGCTTCCCGCATCCCTGCATTATGTAGACGACAGCCAGCCTGGCCTGACCCGCCGCCGCTGGCGGGACCGCTTCATCTACCAGGACGCTGACGGCGAGCGCGTGCGCGACCCTGAGGTACTCGCGCGCATCGCGGCACTGGTCATACCGCCTGCGTACACCGATGTGTGGATATGCGCCGACCCGCAGGGCCACCTGCAAGCCACTGGCCGCGACGCCCGTGGCCGCAAGCAGTACCGCTACCATGCGCAGTGGCGCGAAACCCGGGACCAGCACAAGTACGGGCGTATGCTCGCTTTTGCCCAGGTGCTGCCAAAACTGCGGGCACAACTGGAAACCCACCTGGCCCGCCCGGGGCTGGACCGGGAAAAGGTGATGGCGTTGGTCGTGAGCCTGTTGGACCACACCTTGATCCGTATCGGCAACCAGCGCTACATGCGCGACAACCGCTCCTACGGCCTGACCACCCTGCGCAACCGCCACGTGGAGGTGAAAGGCAGCACCATTCGTTTTCAGTTCCGCGGCAAGCGCGGTGTGGAACACGACGTCACCCTGCGCGACCGGCGCTTGGCCAGCCTGCTCAAACGCTGCATGGAGCTGCCGGGCCAGGCGTTGTTCCAGTACCTCGATGAAGAGGGCCAACGGCACAGCATTGGCTCAAGCGACGTTAACCAGTTTCTGCAAACGCTCACCGGCGCCGACTTTACGGCCAAGGACTACCGCACCTGGGCAGGCAGCAGCCTGGCCCTTGACCTGCTCAAACCGCTTGCCTGGGAGCCGGAAACCGAGGCCAAGCGCCAGGTGGCGTCGATCGTGCGCGAGGTGGCCGCGCGCCTGGGCAATACACCGGCCGTTTGCCGGCGCTGTTATATCCACCCGGCTGTGCTTGAACATTACGCACTCGGCCGCCTGGCTGCGCTGCCCAAAAACCGGGTGCGCAAGGGGCTGGACCCGGAAGAGGTTGCCCTGCTGCTGTTTTTGCAGGCGTTGGAGGAACAGCAGGCGGGGTGAGGCTGTGTTGGGCGCCGCTTGCGCAGCGCATCGCGAGCTCTGCTCGCTCCTACAGGTGTCCGGTGGTACTCGGGGTTTAGCATTAACCCCGTCTATCCCCACCATCATGCAAAGAAATTTCCCATTGGCCAGCAACCCCCCTATTCTTGCCACCGAGCACCTTGGCCGACAGACCCGCAGGGGTTTGCCTCGGCGCCTGCCTCCTGAACAAGCGACAGTTTTTGTCTCCCCAGGGGAATTACTAGCCGCCGAAAGCGTCTTTAATGAGAAGGAAGAGGGACACGCTCCCACCGCCAGGGCACTGGCTCAGCGGACTTTTTTATCACCAAGGAGAACTACATGCTGATACTCACCCGCAAGGTTGGCGAGAGCATCGTCATCAACGATGACATCAAAGTCACCATTTTGGGCGTGAAGGGGATGCAGGTGAGGATAGGCATCGATGCCCCCAAAGATGTCCAGGTTCACCGCGAAGAGATCTTCAAGCGCATTCAGGCCGGCAGCCCAGCCCCGGAAAAGCACGAAGACTAACGTCCAAGGCACACGCCAGGCAGCATGGAAGCGCCTGCTTGCCGATCAGTTGCCCAGCAGGTCGCGAACCGTCGCGATCATGCGGTCCATGTCGAAAGGCTTGTCAAACACGGCTGCGAACAAGTCAGGGCAACCCTGGTTGGCCTGGGCACCGCTCATGAGAATGATCGGCAGCGTGCGCCACGCCGGGTCCTTGCGCAGAGCACGGGCCAGTTCCTCACCATTGAGCAGCGGCATCATGTAATCGGTAATGATCAGCTGCACCGGTGCATCCTTCAACGCTGCAAGCGCCTTGACCCCGTTGCTGGCCTTTCTCACCTGAAACCCTTCATCCTCCAGGGCATAGCCCAGAATCTCGGCGATCAGGTACTCGTCATCGACGATGAGGATGGTTTTCATGGGCTGGCCATCATCCGCTGGGGTTCGCCACAGCCGTGCCCGAAAGCATGCCGCTGGCCCCTTCGAAGGCCTTGTGCAGGCTTATGCCCCGCGTGCCTATCATCAGCTCGTGTGGGGACGTATGGTGCTGCCCATCGCGTACCTTGAGTATGGAGAGCATGCGCCGCAGGGTTGAGTCGAGCTCAACGAAGCGCATCAGCATGAGGTTGTCGACAATGCTGGAAAGGTCGGGCGCCGGGGCGCTGATTTCTGCCCCGAAAATATCGCGCATCTCCCACGTGAGCATCACACTCACATCGCGCGCCCTGAGCTCGCCGGTCAATGCCCGGAAAAACGCGTTGAGGCGGGTGGGCTCCATGGCCAGCCGGCTGAAAGCACCCAGGCTGTCGATCACCACCCGCTTGGCGCCCATGGCATCCACCTGCTCGATCAGGTGTGCGCCCAATTGGTCCAGCAGGCCTTCAGTAGTAGGCTGCCAGCACAAACGCAGGCTACCCTCCTGCTCCATCGAACGAAAATCGAAGCCTAACGAGGCCGCCTTGTTGCGCAGGCGTTCGGGCGGTTCGTAGAAACCGAAATGCAACCCTGGCACCTGCTTCGTGCTGGCACTGAGAAATGCCAGGCCCAGCGAAGTCTTGCCAATGCCGGATGGGCCCATCAGCAGGGTCACAGAGGCTGCTGCCAAGCCGCCATCAAGCATGTCATCCAGGCTGGGCACACCACTGCTGACCCGCCCTGGGGCACAACTGCCGTGCTGGCTGGGGTGGCTGAACAACGACTCAAGCCGTGGGAATACCCGCATGCCAGTGCCATCGATCAGACACTCATGGCGCCCGGACAATGCAGCACTGCCGCGCGTCTTGCGCAGTTGAATGCTGCGCACGGCGCGGCTACCCACCAGTTGCTCGCCCAGTTCGATCACGCCGTCGACCATGGTGTGCTCCGGGCTGCCCTCTTCCATCCGCGCGCTGGTCAGCAAAAGTACCGTACAGCCTGCGAAAGCGGCATGGCCCTGGAGGGCGGACACGAACTTCTTGGTGTCGAGTGCATTTTCGGCACGTGCGCGGGCGTTGAGCACCCCGTCCACAACCAATAGCGTGGCCTTCTGCCGGGCAATCTCCTGACGCAGCAGCCGCACTACCGCGTCCAGCCCTTCTTGCTCCAGGGTATCGAACGCACTGACGAACTGCATCTGGTCACCTACCAGCGCCGGGTCGAAGAAATCCAGCGTGCCCAAATACTGAAACAGCCGTTCGTGAGACTCGCTGAGCAAGGTGGCTACCAACACCCGCCCGCCGCTGCGCACATGGCCGCAGGCTAGCTGGTTGGCCAGTATGGTTTTGCCCGCGCCCGGTGGCCCCTGAACGATGTAGGCTGCGCCGGCCACCAGCCCGCCCCTGAGCAGTGCATCAAGCCCTTCTATCCCCGTCACCAGCCGCTTGAGTTCGTGTGTCATGCTCGCTACCTGTGCGCAAGGCTGTGTGTATGGCCATGAGAGGTTGGCAGATAAAGCTGCATGCACGTGCCCTCCCCGGCCACGCTGTGCACGCTGATGGCCCCGCCGCTCTGCCTGGCGAAGCCGTACACCTGGCTAAGGCCCAACCCAGTACCTTTGCCGAACGCCTTGGTGGTGAAAAACGGCTCGAAGATGCGCGGCAGTACGTCCGCCGCGATACCCTCACCGCTGTCCTGAACCTGGAAGCAGACAAAGCGGCCGTGCAGGCCCTCCACTTCCCCCGACAGGCCCACCACCCCAACCGTCAAGCCGATGCGCCCCGGCCCTGCGATGGCGTCCCGCGCATTGAACAGCAGGTTGAGCAGCACCATCTGCAACTGCCCGGCATCCACCTCAATGAGCGGCAGGTCGGGTTGTACCTGCACCTCAAGCCGAATGGCATCAGGCAGCGCATGCTCCAGCAGGCCGCGGGTAGCATCCAGCAAGCTGCTGGGGTCGATACTGGCCACATCGAGTTTGCGATGGCGAGCAAAGCTGAGCAACTGGCGGGTCAGGTCGGTACCACGCTGCCCGGCCTCCAGGATGTTCTGCAACATGCGCCTGGGGCGCTCCGGGTCGTCCGAAGTCAGCGCCATGCGCGCAGAGCTGATGATGATGGTCAGCAGGTTGTTGAAGTCGTGGGCCAGGCCACCCGTCAGCTGGCCGAGCGCTTCGAGCTTCTGCGCCTCGAACAATTGCGCCCGAACGTTATCGAGCTGCAGCGCAGCCTCGCGACGGTCTGTTACATCCCGGGTGACCTTGGCCAGGCCCACAACCTGCCCTTCGTCGTCCCTGATCACATCCAGGGCCGCCAGCGCCCAGAACTGCGTACCGTCCTTGCGCACCCGCCAGCCCTCATCCTGCGCCCGTCCGCTTTCCAGCGCCTGGCGCAATAGCTGCTCGGGCCGGCCGTCAGCGCAATCCTGCGGGGGGAAGAAGATCGAAAAATGCCGCCCAACCACCTCGTCGGCGGTGTAGCCCTTGATGCGCTCGGCGCCGGCGTTCCACGACACCACATGGCCAGCAGGGTCGAGCATATAGATGGCGTAATCCACCACCGACTGAACCAACTGTTCATATCGCGAGGCGGGTATCACCGGGGTAACCGGGCAATCGGCTGAAACCATGAGAACTCCACTGGCACAGCGGGAGGGACAAAATGAAAAATCGGGCGTCGCCCTGGACGACATACCAAGCGCTGAAGCCTGGCCCCGCAACACCTGGCCCTACTGTTTGGATCCAGTGATCGGGCTACAGTGGGCCATCGACAACAGCCTGTCAATTCTCCATTTGACCGAACGCTCCTGTGTTGAGCATAGGTGCTAGAGTTGACTCAACTATAACGATGGGTTATAAAGCGCGCTTGATTGCGAAGCCCTTCTGCCAGGAAGCGAGCTGGTCACTGCGACCCTTTCAAGCGTGCGAGTGTGGTGGAATTGGTATACACAGCAGACTTAAAATCTGTCGGCGTGAGCCTTGCGGGTTCGAGTCCCGCCACTCGCACCACTCACTATTAAAAAGGCGCCCCAACGGGCGCCTTTTTGCTGGGCGCAGCAATGTTTCGCGCACCTGCTACAGTGGTTTTTGTCCCTGCCCACTGGAAGCTCGCCATGCGCTATTCGATGCTTGAAGGTCAACGCGACCTCGTCCTGCTGCTCGCCCGCGTTTTGCTCATGACTCTTTTCGTGTTTTCCGGCTGGGCCAAACTGACCGGTTTTGACGGCACAGTCAGCTACATGGCTTCGCTGGGGGCCCCGGCCCCTACCCTGGCAGCAGGCATTGCCGTCTGCATGGAGTTTGCGGTTGGCATCCTGTTGATCCTGGGCTTCTATACCCGCCCGCTGGCGTTGCTGTTCGCGCTGTTCGTACTGGGCACTGCACTGCTGGGCCACCCGTTCTGGACGATGATCGAGCCGGCACGCAGCGCCAACATGACCCAGTTCCTGAAAAACCTCGCCATCATGGGCGGCCTGTTATCGCTGGCTGTCAGCGGCCCTGGGCGGTTCTCCGTAGACGGGCGTTGAGTCAGTCGTCGTCACAATCATCAAACCAGGCCGGGTGATCGCGCTCGTCAGCGTCCAGGTCATCCGCAGCTTGCGCATCCAGTTCATCCTCAGCACCTTGGGCATCGGCCTCCGGCTCATAGCCCTCATAGAGAAACTCGTGGTCGAGTAAGTGATCGTGCTCAGGTTCGTGCAGGTCATCGTCGTCGCGCATGGGGGCTCCTGGGTAGATGGGCACGCCTATATAGGCTGATGCTGCTGACGGGTCAAATATACCGCGCTTAATGCAGGCTTAACCCGCCACTTGCAACCTGTGCGTGTTCCCTTCAAGCGCATCTTGCCCGCCCACTGTGGCGGGCTCTTTTTATACGTGCGACCCTGCTGGCGCACACGCCCAAATCAAGTGCTGGCCTGAACGCTCCCATCACCTGCCGTTCACGAAATACTGACATCTGCATTGGCATTCTGACCCTGCTCCGTACGTTCTTGCAGCCCGCCGCCTACTTGCCGCGGGCTTTTCTTTGCGCGCGATTTACCAGCCGCCCTCATACGCTTCCATGACCTGTAGCAGTTTTACCGCCGCACACAGGGGCTATGCTTAGCCGGCTGTTATGCAAGCCAAACCGGATAAACACGGAGGTTCATATGAAAGCTGCTGTTGTTGCACCAGGCCGTCGCGTGGAAGTAGTGGAAAAAAAACTGCGCCCGCTCGAGCACGGCGAAGCGTTGCTGAAAATGCAGTGCTGTGGCGTGTGCCACACCGACCTGCACGTGAAAAATGGCGACTTCGGTGACAAGACCGGCGTAGTGCTGGGTCACGAAGGCATCGGCGTGGTTCAGGAAGTGGGCCCGGGCGTGACCTCGCTCAAACCGGGTGACCGCGCCAGTGTGGCCTGGTTCTACCAAGGCTGTGGCCACTGCGAGTACTGCACCAGCGGTAATGAAACCCTGTGCCGCGATGTGAAGAACGCTGGCTACACCGTGGACGGCGGCATGGCTGAAGCCTGCATCGTGCAGGCCGACTACTCGGTCAAGGTGCCAGACGGGCTGGATTCTGGCGCTGCCAGCAGCATTACCTGCGCCGGCGTTACCACCTACAAAGCCGTGAAAACCTCCAACATCCGCCCCGGCCAATGGATCGCCATCTATGGCCTCGGTGGGCTGGGCAACCTGGCCCTGCAGTACGCGAAGAACGTATTCAACGCCAAGGTGATCGCCATCGACGTGAACCCGGAGCAACTGCGCTTCGCCAGCGAAATGGGCGCAGACCTGGTGATCAACCCGCTTGAAGAGGACGCCGCCAAGGTCATCCAGGCCAAAACCGGTGGGGCTCACGCTGCGGTTGTAACCGCTGTAGCCAAGGCTGCATTCAACTCAGCAGTGGACGCCCTGCGCGCAGGCGGGCGGTTGGTGGCGGTGGGCTTGCCTACAGAGTCCATGAACCTGAATATTCCACGCTTGGTACTGGACGGCATCCAGGTAATCGGTTCGCTGGTCGGTACGCGTCAGGACTTGGAAGAAGCCTTCCAGTTTGCTGCAGAAGGCAAGGTCGTACCGAAGGTCACCTTGCGACCGGTAGAAGACATCAATCAGATTTTCGAAGAAATGATCGGAGGGAAGATAAAAGGCCGCATGGTCATCCAGTTCAATGAGTAACTGATAGAACGCCGGTGCGGCAGAGCGCTCACGGCGTACAACGGCCGTCGCGAGCGACTACCAAGCGGTTCATTCTGGGGCGACTGTCGGCTTTCCATGACAGTTGTTCCAGTTGCTCCGTTTCACAGCTATCAGCCTGTTCCTCGGCAACAACCTTTACCTCGACACTCTCACCGCGACGCTCACGCGCATCCGCTGTTGCCTTGAGCATCTTGTTCAACGATTCAACCATGCTGGAATAATCCATAGCCTGCCTCCATTGCCGCAGTGATTCACCTGAAGAGCCTGACCTGAGCGAGCCAACCTTCAGAAACTGGCAACGCAAAACACGACAACTGGCGAACCCTTTCAATAATGACCCGCTCTGCTGCGCGAGGTTCAGCCAAAAACACCGACAGGTAGTATCAGCCTAGCAGTCACCCAGGGTAGGCGCACACGGCAAACCCCCTTCTCTGCTACGTTGCGCAAACCCGCCCGTCGGTATCGCTGCACGGCCGCTGGCCTTTACTGCGCAGGCAGAACAAACTGTATAAACATACAGATCAAATACCCTGCAGTGCTGGCGAGCCAGCAGCAGCGACGGGAGGTAAACCATGTGCGGGCGCTATTCGCTCTACGAGAGCATGGACTTCTACCTGCGCCAGCTGGGCCTGGACCTGGTGGTCATCAGCGGCTATGACGAAGCGCCGATCAACCGCTACAACGTAGCGCCGCGTAGCCAGGCGGCGCTTATACGTGAAGCGCCAGGTGGCTTGAGCGTGGGCAAGGTGCCGTGGGGTTGGGCGCCACCCTGGGCCACTGGCAAGGGCCCGGTGCCCATCAATGCACGGGCCGAAACGGTCACGCAATCGCCTTTCTTCAAAGCGCTGTGGCCCGGTGGGCGCGCCTTGGCGCCGGCAAATGGTTGGTTCGAGTGGATCAGCGACCCTGGCGCGCTAAAAGGCAAGCAGCCTTACCATATACAGGCGGCCAACGGGGAGGCGCTGTTCTTCGCCGCCCTGGCAGATGCAAGGCCTGAACAGGGTGGTGGTTTCGTGGTGCTTACTACGGCTGCGGATGGAAAACTTGCGGCTATTCACGCCCGCAAGCCGCTGGTGCTTACACCAGCCCTGGCTAGGGAATGGCTGGATCCGCGCACGACGGTGCAACGGGCAGAGGCCATCGTGTACAGCGGCGGCCGCCCAGCCTCAGCCTTTACCTGGCACAAGGTGGATGCCAGTGTGGGTAACGTGCGCTGCGAAGGCGCCCATTTAATCGAGCCTGTTTCCGGCTGAGGCCTTGAAACTGTGCCATGGCGGCGCAGCGGGCCGCATTGCAGCCCGCTGCATGGCACCGGTCAGTTCTGAACGCTCTGCACCGACCCGCCGTCAACCCGCAGGTTGCTGCCATTGATGAAGGACGCCCGCTCGGATACCAGCAAGGCGATGGCTGCCGCCACCTCTTCTGGCTGGCCACGCCGCTGTTGCACGATGCCCGGGCGCTCTTCTTCCAGGAAGCTCTTCACCGCCTCGTCGAAACTGACGCCCTTTTCCTCGGCACGCTTTTTCATCATGCCGTCGGTCATGCCTGTTTCGATAAAGGCCGGGGATACGGTGTTGCACAGCACACCGTGGGCTGCTTCCTTGTATGACAGGTTCTTGATGAAAGCTGCCAGCGCGGCCTTGGCCACGTTGTACACGGCCTCTTCCCAATACGGCTGCACCGCGTTTTCCGAGGTGATGCACACCAGGCGGCCCCAACCCCGTTTGCGCATGGCCGGGATGGCCGCCCGGGCAATGCGCACAGCGCTGAAGAAGTCAGTGTCCCAGGCCTCCTGGTAGTCGGCATCCGCCAGCTCGAGCGGGTCGCCCTTGGCACCGGTGACCCCTGCGGTGTGCACGACGATATCCACCTGGCCAAAGTGGGCTTCTGCTTGGCGCACAAGCCCATCGACTTCCCCTTGGTCAGTCATGTCTGCGGCAATCAACAGGGGCTCGCCCTGCAGGTCAGCTGTAGCCTTTTTCAGCTTGTCCGGGTCCATGTCCGTCAATACCAGCTTTACACCCTCACCCGCCAACAGGTGTGCGGTTGCCAGGCCTATCCCGCCAGCGGCGCCGCTGATGAGAGCTACACGGTTACTCAAGCCTAAGTCCATCAACGTTCTCCTTCAGGGGTAGATGCAGCGATACGTTCAGCAAATTTGAGCATGGGGTGGGCCAACGCCTGCGGGGTTTGCAAGGGCATCAGGTGACCTGCACCGGGGAGCGTCAGCAGCAGGTGGTCCGGGAAATGGGACAAGGTGGTGCGCTGCTGCTCATCTGGGCCGGGGACCTGTACGTCATCACTGCCGCATATCAGCAGCGCAGGGTAAGGCAAGGTGCCGATGCGGTATTCCCAGTCCTCGCGGCTGCCGTGATCAACCCAGGCGCGCCAGGCTTCCAGGTTTACCGACTGGGCATCGGCAATCGCGACTTCGCGCAGGGCTTCGGGCAAACGGTGGCAACTGGATTCATCAACAAACGCCTCCGCCTCTTCCCTGGAAGCGCCGTAGGCACGCTGCCTATCACGGTCGCTGTCGCTCATCGGTTGTGGGCCGGGTGGCGATGGCGCTACCAGCACCAGCCCTTGCAGGTAGGCCGGCCGGCGCGAAGCCAGCACCACGGCTACCTTGCCGGTCATGGAATGGCCCACAAGAATGCAACGCTGCAGCCCGAGCTCACGAATGCTGAGGTCTACATGGTCTGCCATCTGCTCGACCGTATAACCCGTAACGTCACGAGCATCGCCGTAGCCCGGCGTATTCAGCGCCACACAGGTGTGTTCGCGGTCAAGAAACGGCAACGTGGGGCCCCACGTGCGGTGGGATCCACCCAGAAAATGCATCAACACAAACGTGATGGGGCCTTGACCTTGCTGGCTGTGTGGGAGCATCGAAATATTGCCTCAAGATATTTCTCAATTGAGGCGGCGCTAGTTTGAAGAGTTCAGAAATTCAGGTGGGTGGCACGCGCACCTCACGTCCGTCGGGTAAAAGAACCAACCCGACTGTCTTGGGCTCTAATTAATTGTGAGGGCTCATGCCAGGTATCCACCTGGGTGTGGGCGGTACTTGGTTTGGCGAGGAGCACACAGCATGACAGAAGAAGAAGCCAAAGATGTTGTAGAGCGCATCGAGTACGAACTCGGCCACCATGCCCGCGTGGCGACGCGCATCGAGATCCATGACCTGGGTTTGTGGGCTCGCCTGGAAAAAGCCAGCGGTGCACATTACGGCGTCGGGCTGACCGGTACTACGCTGTTCGAGAAACCTGTAGTGCTCGGCCCCAAGTGTGACGCGTCCTACACCATCCTGTACCTGCCCTGAGTTCGGGTGTTATCAGGAGCCTTGCATGACCATTCGCAGCCTTGCGAAAAACCTGCCCAAAGACCCTTTCAAAGAAGGCTGGGTGTTTGGGTGGGGTGTATTGCGTGATCGCCATCCGTGGCATTTGGTGGATGTGTATGCCGACCACGCTACCGCAACCGTGGAAGCCCGCCGACGCGGTGCAGATTACGTTGTGGAGTACGGATCACACCGGTTAGGTTCTGATGAGTTCGTTTGTGGCATCGGCCTTCCCGAAGGCTGATGCTGACCTCGCATGCGGCTTGACCGGCTGTCATCTCATGTTTTTACCTACAACAAAATCCACCTAATTCACCGCTCCAGGTCAATTTTTCCTGCAACTATCTTCCGTACTCTGTGCCACCCCATGCACACGGATTGCAGGAATACTTCATGGAACGAACCCTCGATATCCAGCCGCTTGCGGCTGACCCCATCACCCTCCATATCAATGGATCTCCCGTCAACGCAGCCCCGGGCGAAACGGTGCTCAGCGTGCTCAACGCTGTGGGCTTGCGCCAGCTGGCGCGCAACGACCACGGCCAGGTCAGTGGCGCGTTCTGCGGCATGGGGGTGTGCCATTGCTGCCTGGTGGCCATCGACGGGCGCGCCAAGCGTCGCGCCTGCCAGACCGTGGTACGCCCGGGCATGCGTGTCGAAACGCTGGTCAACCCGATCTGCAGCGGGGTGTCGGCATGAGCATGCGCCCAGTAATTGTCGGCGGTGGCTCGGCCGGCATGGCTGCCGCCATCGAGCTGGCCAATGAAGGGGTGGGCAGTGTGCTCATCGACGAAGCGTCGCGCCCCGGCGGCGTGGTGTTTCGCGGGCCACTGAGAAGCGGTGTAGACGTGGGTTACCTGGGCGCCCGCTACAGCAAGGCGCTGGGCAAGCTGCATGCAGACTTCGCCACCTGCGCCAGGCACATCGACCTGCGCCTCAACAGCCGCGTAGTAGGTGCCGACAACCAGAACCTGATGGTGCTCGACGAGCTGGAGCAGCTGCAGCCGGTGGGCTATGAACAACTGGTACTGGCGGCAGGCTGCCACGAACGCAATGTGCCATTTCCGGGCTGGACCTTGCCCGGGGTGATGCTGCTGGGCGGGTTGCAGTTGCAGATCAAGAGCAACGTGGTGAAGCCGCTGGGCCGTACCTTGATTGCCGGTACCGGCCCGTTGCTGCCACTGGTTGCCTGCCAACTGCATGCGGCCGGCGCCAAAGTAGCAGGTGTATATGAGGCCTGTGCCTTCTCCCGCATTGCCCGGGAGACCCTGGCGCTGATGAACAAGCCGCAGCTGTTTCTCGATGGCCTGAGCATGCTGGGCTATCTCAAATTGCATGGCATCCCCATGCACTACGGCTGGGGCGTGGTGGCGGCGCGTGGCGAGGGGGAGTTGAGCGAGGTCAGCGTTGCGCCCTACGACCAGGCCTGGCAGGCCGACCTGAAACGGGTGCAGCGCGAGTCGGTGCAAACCCTGGCGGTGGGTTATGGCTTCATTCCACGCACACAGCTAAGCCAGCAGTTGGGGCTGGCCCATGGCTATAGCGCAGACGGTTACCTGCGTGCTGAATACAACGCGTGGCAGCAGAGCAACCTGCCGCACATACACCTGGCCGGGGACATGGCCGGCATCCGCGGGGGTGAGGCAGCGATGCTGACCGGGCGTATAGCGGCGGTGTCTATTCTGCACCAGCGCGGCGTGCTCAACACCGAGCAGGCCATCGAGCGGCGCGAGCGTTACCTGGGGCAACTGGCGGGCATTGGCCGCTTTCGCTCCGGGGTGGAGCGCTACACCGCACGGGGCCCCGCGCAAGTGGAACTGCCACAGGCCGACACGGTGATCTGCCGCTGCGAACAGGTCACCCGGGATGCCATCGACCTCGCCCTGCAGCAGGGCGTGCAGGACATGGCCGGGCTGAAAATGCGCACCCGGGTCAGCATGGGCGACTGCCAGGGGCGCATGTGCGTGGGCTATTGCAGCGACCGGCTGCGCGCCGCCACCGGCCGCTCCGACGTGGGCTGGTTAAGACCGAGGTTCCCGGTGGACCCCGTCCCGTTCTCCGCATTCAAGCACCTGGGCACGGAGGCCTGACATGAACAAGACCTACGACATCGTAATCGCCGGCGCCGGGGTAATTGGCGCTTCGTGTGCGTACCAGCTGTCAAAGCGCGGTAACCTGCGCATCGCGCTGATCGACGACAAGCGCCCTGGCAACGCCACCCGCGCCTCGGCCGGGGGGCTGTGGGCCATCGGCGAATCGGTGGGCCTGGGCTGCGGGGTAATCTTCTTTCGCATGCTCTCGTCCCAGGCCAAGCGCCAGGCCCATGGCGCGGCAGTGGCGGTGGATTCGAGTACACCGCACATCCTGCCCCAGTGTTTTTTCGACCTGGCCTTACAGTCCAATGCGCTGTACCCCCAGCTACACCAGGAACTGATCGAACGCCATGGCATGGACTTCAAGTTCGAGCGCACTGGCCTCAAGTACGTGATCCAAGACGACGAGGACCAGCTGTACGCCGAGCACATCGTGCGGCACATCCCGCACCTGCAGGCGCAGGTGCGCTGGCTGGACCGCAAGGCCTTGCGCGAAACGGAGCCCGCCGTCACCGACCAGGCCAATGGCGCCCTGGAGTTTCTCTGCGACCACCAGGTGAGCCCTTATCGCCTGGGCGATGCGTATATGGAAGCGGCGCGGCAGAACGGTGTCGACCTGTACCTCAACACCCCGGTCACAGGCGTGTTGCACCAAGGTGGGCGGGTCAAGGGCGTGCGCACGGCGCAGGCGGGGGATTTCCATTGCAACACCCTGATCAACGCAGCCGGTGCCTGGGCCGCTGAGCTGAGTGAATGGGCCACGGGGCTGTCCATTCCGGTGAAGCCGGTGAAAGGCCAGATCGTATTGACCGAGCGCCTGCCCAAGCTGCTGAACGGCTGCATCACCACCAGCGATTGCTACATGGCACAGAAGGATAACGGCGAAATCCTGATAGGCAGTACCACCGAGGAAAAGGGCTATGACGTCACCACCACATTCCCGGAGATCAGCAGCCTGGTGCAGGGTGCAACCCGTTGCGTGCCGGCACTGGCCGACGTCAACCTGAAGCGCACCTGGGCCGGCCTGCGGCCAGGCTCGCCAGATGAACTGCCGATTCTGGGCCCCGTGGACGACATGCCGGGGTACTTCAATGCCTGCGGGCATTTCCGCACCGGCATCCTGACCTCGGCCATCACAGGGGTCATGCTGGACAAAGTGATCCACGACGAGGCCCTGCCGCTGGATATCACGCCGTTTCTGGCGCGGCGGTTCCACAAGGTAGCCACCCCGGCCTGAAACAGTGCGCCGGTCACGTCATGAACAGGATTGAAGGCGGGCTGAAATCGTTTCAGTTCCGCCTGGCCAATGCGCCACTTTAAGATGCCCCTCAATTTGAAGGCCTTGGCATCTGAGTGGACCTCGCGATCATGACAACTTCCCCGTTTACATTCAGCCTTAAAAGCGTCAGTTTTGACGAACATTATCGCCCCTGCGAAAACACCCGCATCACCACCAACTTTGCCAACTTGGCGAGGGGTGAGCAGCGCCAGGAAAACCTGCGCAATACCTTGGGCATGATCAATAACCGCTTCAATGCCCTGGCCCATTGGGACAACCCAAACGCCGACCGTTACCGCGTAGAACTGGATATCATTTCTGTCGAAATGGCGATCGGCAGCGGGCGCAGCGGCACCGCCCTGCCCCTGATCGAAATTCTTAAAACCACCGTTGTCGACCAGCAAACAGGGGCCCGCCTGCCAGGCGTCGTCGGTAATAACTTTTCGTCCTACGTGCGCGATTATGATTTCAGTGTCGTGCTGCTGGAGCACAACCGCGACCGCAAGGCATTCAGCACCCCTGCGCACTTCGGCGAGTTGCATGGCAAGCTGTTCAAACATTTCCTGCAATCGGACGCCTACCGGGCGCACTTTGAAAAACAGCCGGTTATTTGCCTGAGTGTCTCCAGCAGCCGCACCTACCGTCGTACCGAGAACCAGCACCCGGTATTGGGTTACGAGTACCAGCAGGACGCGTACTCCCTGACCGATGACTATTTTGCAAAGATGGGGTTGCGCGTTCGCTACTTCATGCCGCCCAACAGTGTCGCGCCGCTGGCCTTCTATTTCGCCGGGGACCTGCTTAACGATTACACCGCCCTGGAACTGATCAGCATTGTCAGCACGATGGACACCTTCCAGAAGATCTACCGGCCTGAAATCTACAATGCCAATGCCGTGGCAGGCGCCACTTACCAGCCCAGCCTCGAGCACGGTGATTACTCGCTGACGCGCATCGTGTACGACCGCGAAGAGCGCAGCCGGCTGGCCATTGAACAAGGGCGATTTGCCGAAGCGCACTTCATCACGCCCTACCACACGATTCTCGAGCAATGGTCCGCGAACTACGCGGCCTGACCGCCCCTGCATGCAAGGCTACTGTCCATGAAAACGTTATTGCCCACTTCCACCGCCGGCAGCTTGCCGAAACCCTCCTGGCTCGCAGAGCCTGAAACCCTGTGGTCACCGTGGAAGCTGCAAGACGCAGGCCTGCGCGAAGGCAAGCAGGATGCATTGCGCCTGGCGCTCCAAGAACAACAGCACGCCGGCATCGATATTGTCAGCGACGGCGAACAGACCCGTCAGCACTTCGTTACCACGTTCATCGAACACCTCAGCGGCGTTGATTTCGAAAAGCGCGAAACCGTCCGAATCCGTGACCGCTACGATGCCAGCGTGCCCACGGTGGTCGGCGAGGTAGCCCGCCTCAAGCCGGTGTTCGTAGAGGATGCGCGGTTCCTGCGCCAGCAAACCCGCCAGCCTATCAAGTGGGCATTGCCTGGCCCGATGACCATGATCGACACGCTCTACGACAGCCACTACAAGAGCCGCGAAAAGCTGGCCTGGGAATTCGCCAAGATTCTCAACCAGGAAGCCCGCGAGCTGGAAGCGGCTGGCGTGGACATCATCCAGTTCGACGAACCCGCGTTCAATGTGTTCTTCGACGAGGTGAACGACTGGGGTGTGGCAACGTTAGAGCGGGCTATCGAAGGCCTGAAATGCGAAACCGCCGTGCATATCTGTTACGGCTACGGCA
The DNA here is from genome assembly GCF_016647865.1 of Pseudomonas sp. S60. Taxonomy (NCBI): domain Bacteria; kingdom Pseudomonadati; phylum Pseudomonadota; class Gammaproteobacteria; order Pseudomonadales; family Pseudomonadaceae; genus Pseudomonas; species Pseudomonas sp. S60. The sequence continues at coordinate 108,119 of NZ_JACVVH010000005.1, forward strand.
TCAAGGCCAACACCGACTGGAAAAAGACACTGGGTTCGGAGTGGCGCCAGTACGAGGAAGCGTTCCCGAAACTGCAGCAGTCCAGCATCGACATCGTTTCGCTGGAGTGCCACAACTCGCGCGTGCCCATGGACCTCATCGAACTGATCCGTGGCAAGAAGGTGATGGTAGGTGCCATCGACGTGGCAACCCACGCCGTCGAAACGCCCGAGGAAGTGGCCAATACGCTGCGCAAGGCACTGGCGTTTGTCGATGCCGACAAGCTGTACCCGTGCACCAACTGCGGCATGGCACCTCTGCCCCGCCAGGTGGCCAATGGCAAGTTGCGGGCGCTGAGTGCAGGTGCCGACATCGTGCGCCGTGAGCTCGCTGCGCAGCAACTGCCTTAGCGCTGCCCGTGATCGACCTCAGACACCTGCGCACCCTGCGTGCCCTGCGCGAGGCCGATAGCCTGCCCGACGCTGCCGAACGCCTGCACCTGACCCAGTCGGCGCTGTCGCATCAGTTTCGCGAGCTGGAAAGCCGGGTGGGCATGCCGGTGTTCGTGCGCAAGTCCAAACCGGTGCGTTTCACCACTGCAGGCTTGAAGCTGTTGCAGTTGGCGGACCAGGTGCTGCCGCTTATCCGCAGCACCGAGCGTAACCTGGCCAAACTGGCAGGCGGTGCGGCGGACCGGTTGCACATCGCTATCGAATGCCACAGTTGCTACCAGTGGCTGATGCCCTCGCTGGACGAGTTTCGCAGCGCCTGGCCAGAGGTGGAACTGGACCTCGCGTCGGGGCTGTCGTTTGCGCCACTGCCGGCCTTGGCACGCGGCGACCTGGACCTGGTGGTCACCTCCGACCCCATTCCTCTGCCCGGCATCACCTACGTGCCGCTGTTCGGGTACGAGGCCGTGCTGGCCATCGACAAACACCATGCGCTGCGTGCAAAAGCCTACGTGGAACCTGCCGACCTCACCGGGCAAACCTTGATCACCTACCCCATCGAGCGCGACCGGCTGGACATCTTCACCCGCTTCCTGGACCCGGCCGACCTTGAACCCGCACAGGTACGCACGGCAGAAATGACCATCATGATGATGCAACTGGTGGCCAGCGGCCGGGGTGTCTGCTGCCTGCCAAACTGGGCGGTGCATGAATACACCACCCGTGGCTACGTGCTCGCCAGGCGCCTGGGCGCTGAAGGCGTGCAGGCAACGTTGTACGCCGGGGTACGAAGCGACATGCTGGAGATGGCTTACATGAGCGACTTTCTGCTCACCGCCAAAGATATTTCGTTTACCACCCTGGAGGGCGTGAATGCGGTGGGAGGGGCGGCGGGCACCCTGTAGGCAGGCAATATACTAATGAGATACATTATCAGTAAAACTGCCTACGGGTTTGCTGTTGATGTCCCACACCTCCGAACCTCAATCGTTTCACGCCCTGTATGCTGAACACAGCGAATGGCTGCGCCACTGGCTAAGACGCAAGTTGGGGTGCCGTGAACAGGCTGCCGACATCGCACAGGACACATTCGTGCGCCTGCTCGCGCAGCGCCAGCAGGTTCGCCTGAGCTTCCCTCGCGGCTACCTGAGCCGCATCGCCCGCAGCCTGATGATCGACCAGTACCGGCGTCGGCTACTGGAGCAAGCCTATCTGGACAGCCTGGCAGCTGCGCCCACGCCTGTTTCGATCTGCGCCGAGCAGCGCGAGATGATCATGCAAGCCCTTGTGCAGATCGACAAACTGTTGGACGGCCTGGGTACACGCACCCGCGAGGTGTTTTTGCTGGCACAGCTCGACGGGTTGAAGCACGTGGAAATCGCACGCCAGCTGGGGTTGTCGACCAATACCGTGAGCAAGCATTTCGTACGGGCCATGACCCATTGCCTGCTGCTGATGGATGACTGAGCCTTGAACGATACGCTGGACATCAAAACGCTGGAGGCAGCTGCCACCTGGTACGTTGCCCTCAACCAGGGCGATGAACAGGCCTGCAAGGCCCACGCCGAATGGTTACGCAGCCACCCGCACCACGCTCAGGCCTGGGCGCGGGTAGAACGCTTGCAGGCCAGCTTCGGCCGCCTGGACGGGGTCACGGCACGGCCCCTGCTGCAGGCCACCGTCGTCGACAGGCGCAGTGTGTTGAAAGTCCTGGGGGTGCTCATGGCAGCCAGCGCGGCGGGCCTGGCGGCAAGCGTCACACCCTGGCAAGGCGCGCTGGCCACCTATCGTACAGCCACTGCCCAGCGTCAGCAGGTGCGGCTACCGGATGGCACGCAGGTCACGCTCAACACCCGCACGGCCATGGGCATCGACTTCAGCGCCACCGAGCGGCTGATCACCCTGCACCATGGCGAACTGCTGGTGGGCACAGCGACTGACCCGGGGCAGCGGCCTCTGATCGTGCAGCTTGCACAAGGCCGAATTCACACCCACGCCGCGCGGTTTCTGGTGCGCAGCGAGAACGCCTGGGCCCAGGCCAGCGTGCTTGAGCAGGCCATCGAGGTGGCTAATGCAGGCGCCACGGTACACCTTGAAGCCGGCCAGCAGCTGCGCTTCACCGCCTCGTCCCACGGCGCGGTGCTGCCGCTGCAGGCAGGCACCGGCGCATGGAGTGGCGGCCAGCTGGTGGTCAGTGGCTGGCCCCTGGGGGCGTTCATCGACGAGCTGTCACGCTACCGCCCGGGGCACCTGGCCTGTGACCCTGCGGTTGCGGGGTTGCGTGTGTCGGGGGCATTCCAGTTGGGGGACACCGACCGGGTGTTGGACAACCTCAGCGGCACACTGCCTGTGCGTATCAACCGCTTCACCCGCTATTGGGCCACGGTGGAACCTGCGTGAATTCAGCGCCCAGGGGTTGGTGTTTTTGATTCTCGTCCGACTAGGTCAGTAGAGGCGCAAAGACGCCCTTCACTGCCACCTCAAGGACCCGACATGCTACAGAGTGCCCACCCCTCACCGCCCTTCAACAAACGCGCATGCTCAGTGGTGATCACTGCAGCCCTGCTCACCGCACCGATGGCGGCCAGCGTCTATCCATTGGCGGCCTGGGCGCAGGGCAGTGCAGCACAGTACGACTTCAATATCGCTGGCGGTAACCTGGAGAACGCCATCGCTGACTATGCCCGCGTCACCGGGGCAAACCTGTCGTTCGAACCCGCCACCACGCTGGCCAAGCGCTCGATGGGGGTAAAGGGCCACCTCACTGGCGCAGCAGCGCTGCACGCGCTGTTGCAGGGTACCGGCCTGCAGGCGTTGGAGCGCTCGGCCAACAGCTACACCCTGGTTGCCAGCGACGAGCACGCCCTGCAGCTGCAGCCAACCGACGTCAATGCGTCGGCAGGCTGGTCAGGTACGGTCAGCGAAGGCACTGGTTCCTACACCACGGGGCAGGTCACCCTCGGCAAGACGCCCCAGTCGATCAAGGACACGCCGCAAACTGTCAGCGTGATGACCCGGCAAAGGATCGAAGACCAGGGCCTCAACTCCATCAACGACGTGATGCTGCAAACCACCGGCATCACGCCCTATCAGGGCAGCCTCACCAACTCCCGTTACCTGTCACGGGGGTTTGAAATTACCAGTTACCGGGTGGATGGCGGCGCACCTATCGACAACGCCACCTACTCGCCCAAAGACCACGACATGGCTATCTATGACCGGGTAGAAGTACTGCGCGGCTCCGACGGCCTGTTCTCCGGCGCTGGCGAGCCAGGTGGCACCATCAACCTGGTCAGGAAGAAGCCCACCTTCGAGAACCAGTATGGCCTGGAAACGTCCGTGGGCAGCTGGCACAACTACCGCACACAGCTGGACGTGAGCGGCCCGCTGGCTCTGGACGGCAAGGTCCGCGGGCGGACGGTGGTGGTCTACAACAACCGCGATATGTTCTACGACACCGCCAATGCCGAGCGCAGCCTGTTCTATGGCGTGATCGAAGCTGACATCACCGACACCACCACCGTGCTGGCAGGCCTGACCAACGACGACGCGAAGTCCGCAGACCAGGCGTACGGCTGGCCACGGGCACTGGACGGTGCAGACTTGAAGTTGCCACGCAGCACCTTCTTGGGCGGGGCTCATGACTACAAGAACAGCAAGACCCAATCCTACTTCGCCACCCTGAACCAACAGCTGGGCGAGCGCTGGGCTGCCACCCTGGACACCACGGTGGCGGTGATGGACCAAGACCGCAGTTACTACAACTTTTACGGCGCCATCGATCCGGCAACCGGTGCCGGGTCTGCCGCCAATTGGCAGGGTCAACAGCAGGGTTACTATTCCAGGGCCTATGACCTGAACGTGAAAGGCTCGGAAACCCTCGGCGGTTTCGAGAACGACTTCCTGCTTGGGGCCAGCTGGACAAACAACTACTTTGGGTCCGATCACCGCCAGGGGGCGTACCGGGAAATCGATAATATTTATGTGTTCGACCCCCACGACTACCCCTCCTCAGCGAGCGACTCGGCGTTCAGTTATCGGGATGTCCAGCGCATCGAACAAAAAGGCCTGTATGGCAGCTGGCGGATACACATCGCCGAGCCTCTGCACCTCATTGTCGGCACCCGCTACAGCAACTATGAACAACGCTACACGCGCCGCAATGCCAACGGCTCTTCATCGGGTACGTTCTTCCGCGACCGGGACGTGCTAACGCCCTTTTACGGGGCCACCTATGCGCTTTCGCCGGCCTGGAGCCTGTACTTCAGCCGCGCCGATATCTACAAGTCCCAGGCCTCATTGCGTGACCGTTCAGGCGCACCGCTGCAACCCATCACCGGTGTGAGCAACGAGTTTGGTATCAAGGGCGAGCTGTTCGACGGCCGCGTGAATACCTACGCGGCCATCTATTACGTGAACCGCGACGGCGAAGGCATTTACGACCGCCCAGGCGACGCATCCGACTGCTGCTACCGTGACGGCGGCAAAAATGTGAGCAAGGGCGTAGACCTGGAAGTCAGCGGCCAGTTGGCGGAGGGCCTCCAGGCGACCTTGGGGTATACGTTCAACACCACCCGCAACAACATTGCCGGCAATGCCTACAACACGGTAACGCCCAAGCACCTGTTCAAATTGTTTGCCACGTACCAACTCCCGGGCGCCTTGAACAAGTTCAAGGTAGGCGGCGGCGTTGTCGCGCAGACGCCCGCCTACGTCAGCGGTACGGTATACGCCAGGGGCGCAGACGGGGAACTGGAAGAAACGTCCAACACCTACGCCTTTTCGCAGGCGGGCTATGCCGTGTGGAATGCGCACGCCGAATACGCGCTGGACACACACTGGACGGTGTCACTCAACGCCAACAACCTGACGGACAAGAAATACTACTCGACGGTGGGTATGGCGGAGTATGGCAACTTCTACGGGGAGCCCCGCAACTACCTGCTGACAATCCGGGCGAAATACTGAGAGTAAGTGAGCCCAGCGCATCCTGGGCTCGTTCTGAACGACTTGATCAGCCGCTCTTCTGATGCGACAGCGCCTTGTTGGCCTGGTCAGCGCATTTCTTGTAGTCCCCGGACGCATGCGCTTCCTTGGCCTGCTGATGCTCGTGATGACCGTTTTGCGTGAAGTCTGTTTCGGTCGCTGCCTTCAGTTTATCCAAGGCCGCCTCGCATTCATGCTGGTGGTCCTTGGCCAGTGCAAAACCTGTGGCCAGCAGAATGCCGAACGCAACTGCGATGATAGTTTTCATTCAAAGCGCCTAAAGGTTGGGGTTGTCCAGAATGGCTACAGGTCCTTCTTGACCTCTTTATCAACGTGCTTGTCTGCCTTGTGGCGTTCCTTGTCCAGGTGGTCGGCGCCTTTCTCCATCTCCTCGCCATCGTAGTGGATGCCTTTTTCGACTTCATCGGCGCTGTGGTCCACACCTTTGTCGACTTCACGCACATCGTGCCGCACGCCCTTGCCGAGTTCGCCTTCAGCCTGGGCGGCCGACACCCCCAACAGGGCGGCAAACGCCAAGCTTGCAGCCGCAAGTGTCCTTATCTTCATGGGTAAGTCTCCGTGGTTTGGAAATCAGTGTTTCGACTGAAAACTCTAGACAGAGAACCCCGCACGCGCACACCTGCATTTATCATTAACACCCTCGCCGCGTGGGCAGGCAACCGCCCACCGATTGTGGCACCGCGTTGAGCGTATCGGAATTCGGGCTCGAAAGAAGCTGGCCTTGAGCCTGGGCATAGATGATCCACCGCTCGAATACCTCGCGGTGGAGCCGGCAGGTTTCCTGCCAGTCGATGTGATCAAACTGGTCGTAGGCAATCTGTTTCATGGTTTCGCCGGCAGCATCACTGAGCTGCTTCAGCGCTTGGTACGCCTGATACTGACGTTCCCGTTTGGTGGCACTCATAAGGTCTCCTGCACAAAAGCGGTGGTCCAGTCGTTATGGCTACCGACTGGACCCGCAGGAGAAATATCCTCAGACAAATCTGAAAGTGGGCGACCGCCCACCACGTTGATCCGAGTGGTTAGAGAAGACGCTCCACGTCAGCGCCGTAACCATAGCGGTAGCCTCTGCAGAAGGCCTCCCATTCCGCAGCCTCCCAGCCAGACCTGCGTTTGACCTGCCGCAGGTCATGGCGGCTGGCTTTGGTCGCTGTCATGCGTTGGCGGGCTTTTTCGAAATCGAGCAAGGCTACCTTGATGCTCGACTCGCTGAAATCGACGAATACATGTTTCAGGTACAGGCAACCATGCTGCCAACGCCCAAGGTTCAACCTGGCCAGCGCACGCCCGTATGCCTCAAGGATCTCGTGGTGGCGCCGAGGCCCGACGGTTTTATCCACGCCTTGCAGGTAGAAGTCCTCCAGCGACAGGTACCCGTCCAGCGCGGCGGTAACCATCACGGCCTGCCATTCGCCCGCTTGTTTGTGCACATGGCTATGCAGCAGCGCAGGCGTAGCCACGCCAAGCGAAGCGGCAGCGCGCAAGGCCTTGGCTTCGCGGGCAACCGTTGGGTAGCCGAACGGGTGCAACAGGCTGCGGTAAATATGCCCAACCTGCTGCTTTTTGTAGAAGGTGAAACCTTCCACCTCAACCTTTAGCACCCCGCTTTCGCCGCCTCTGCGGATATTGGGTTCTTCCACCCAGACACCGGGGGCGTTGAGGATATCCTTCACCGGCGGGTGGTTTGGCCCCAGATCAGAGGAGAGTTGGTAAGTCATGAGGAGCCTACTACTTGTTATGAGCCACGACGTGGCGAGGGAGAAAATATATCAGCCAATTCGTACGAATGGCGAAGATATTGCCCACACCTGCTTTGAAATTCGGACAAGCGTGACTTACGGCTCAAACCTCAACCCCGACGCTTTCCAAGGCGTGAGCGGTGCGATCTCCTGGTAAACCAGGTGGCGGGGCATGCCGCAAGCAGCCAGATAACCCCTGTTGCAAGCACCCACGGCCACCTGCTGCCGGGGTTCAGGCACCACCCCACAAGGCCGAGGATAATCAGCAAAACGCCCGCCCAGCGCTGGCGGGCCGGGGTCATCCAGCGTCGCGACAACCAGTGCCTGGCGCGCCGCAGCACGCTTCCTGGGCGGTCCATCAGGCTGACGCGTGTTTCTCTGTCAGTTCGACGACCAGCTTGGCTGCGTCTGCGTCACTTTTCAGGTAGTGAACCTCACCCTCCCCGTCGTCGACCTCGTACAGCTCGGCGAGGTCAGGTTCGCGGTAAGCCTGCGGTATTTCGTCATCGGTCAGTGTTCTGAGTGTGACTGGCATTGCGGATCCTCCCTCTTTAACTCACCGACCCGAACTCACTAGGCGCAGTTCAATGAAACACCTCGCCACGGCGCGAGCGGGCTTTAAGCCAAGCCCGCACGTGGCGACCCATGGCTCACTCCAGCGGGATGGTCAGTTGGTCGATCACTGCCCGGGTATCCGGGCGCACGCCCCGCCACCAGGCAAACGCTTCGGCCGCTTGCTCCACCAGCATGCCTACACCGTCGGCCAGGCGTCCAACGCCCTGCTCCCCTGCCAGCCGTAAAAACGGCGTGAGGCCTTTGCCGTAGGCCAGTTCATAGGCCAACTGTGCAGTGCCCAATACTTGACCCGGCAACGGCGGCCGTTCACCCACCAGGCTCGCCGAGGTAGCGTTGATCACGATGTCGAAGGCCTGACCCTCTAGCGCCTCGTAGCGGCTGATGCGCAGCCGTGGATGGTCCAGCTCGTTGCGCAATTCCATGGCTTTTGCCATGTCTCGATTGGCAACCACCAGCTCGGCAGGTTCAGCGCCCAGGAATGGCAGCAACGCCCCCCGCACTGCACCACCGGCCCCCAGCACCAGCACCCGGCGGTTGCGCAGCGGCTCACCCAGGTTGACTTCAATATCGCGCAACAGCCCTATGCCATCGAAGTTCTCAGCCGTGATGCAGCCACCCTCGAACTTCAGCGCATTGGCCGCGCGGGCCAGCCGGGCACGCTCACTGCGCTGGTCGGCCAGCTCGAAGGCGCGCAGTTTGAAGGGTGCGGTGATATTCATGCCAAGGCCGCCACCGTCGCGAAACTGGTGCACCTGGGCCTCGAACGCCTCCAGCGAACCTTCGATGGCGCCGTATTCCAGCTGCTGGCCAGTGGCGTTGGCAAACAGGCCATGAATCAACGGGGATTTGGTGTGGTTGATCGGCCGGCCGATCACTGCATAGCGGTCGCTCATCGTGCATCTCCGTGTCTGAATAACACACCGTCCGCCTGCATGGCGGTGATTTCTTCGGGGCTGAAGCCAAGCCCAGCCGCGACTTGCGCGTTGTGCTCGCCCAGGTCTGGGGCAACCTGATGCACCGTGGTATCGCAACCCGAAAAGCGGAATGGCAGGTTGGGCAGGCGCAAGGTGCCGTAGCGCGGGTGCTCTTGCTCAAGCACCATGTTGCGCGCCTGGATTTGCGGGTCGGCCAATACCTCATCAATGCGCTGTACCTTGGCACTGGGGATGTCGACGGCATCGAGCAAGGCGAGTACATCGGCCACCGAGCGGGCCCCTACCCAGCTGCGGACCACGGCCAGAATGGATTCGCGGTGGATGTTACGGCCGTTGAGGTTGTGATAACGGGCGTCACTGCCAAAGCCTGCTGGCCCGCCATGGGCTTCGAGCATGGCGGCAAAGCGCTGCCAGGCGTCGTCGACCTGGGCCGCGATCACCAGGTCGCCATCGGCCGCGCGGAACACCCCGTACAAGGTCGAGGTAGGCATGTCATGGCCGGTTTGCTCCGGCAACACCGTACCGTCAGACAGCGTGTAGCACTGCACGGCATACTCGTGCATCGACACCAGCGTGTCGTACAGGGCCATGTCGATGTGTTGGCCAGCGCCGCTGTTCACCCGCCCCAGCAGCGCGGCATTGATCGCCGCCACCGCATGAATGCCGGTGTACATGTCACCCAGTGAGATACGCAGCAACGGTGGCGCCTCCCCTGGCACACCAACCATCTGCATGATGCCGCTCTTGGCTTCGGCAATCAGCCCGAAACCGGCACGGTGTGCATCCGGGCCGGTATGGCCGTAAGCCGATATGGAGCAGTACACCAGGCGTGGGTTGCGCGCCGACAGTTCGGCGTAACCCAGGCCCAGCTTGTCCAGGGCGCCCGGGCGATAGTTTTCGATGAATACGTCCGCTGAGTCGGTCAGCCTTTGCATGAAGGCTTTGCCGCGCGGGTCCTTCATGTTCACGCTGACGCCCTGCTTGCCCATGTTCAGTTGCAGAAAATAGCCGCTCTGCTGGTCATCCAGTGCATACGCATGCTGGCGCCCGGCATCGCCGCTGCCTGGCCGCTCGACCTTGATCACTTCAGCGCCCAGGGCGGCCAGGCACCGGCCCACGTATGGCCCGGCCAGGAAGTGGCTGTAGTCGATCACACGGATACCTGCCAATGGTAGGGCCTGGCTCATGCTGCGGCCCTCCTGGGCACCATCAAGCGGTGCTCGCCGAGCTGCACCACCTGGCCGTGCTGGTTGATCAACTCGGAGGGCAGCACCACAATGCCCCAGCCTGGCCTGCTGTTGCTCGGGCGCATCGAGCCGACGCGCATGCGCACCTGCAGCACATCGTTGACCTTGATCGGCAGCACGAAGTCCCAGGTCCAGCCCAACGACATGCCCGGTACAAAGCGGTACTCGCACTGGGTTTTCAATCCGTCGGCAATCGACAACCCAAACAGGCCATGGGCCACCAGGCAACCGAAGTGGCTGGCGTTGGCATAGGCCTCATCCACATGCACCGGGGTGTGGTCACCGGTGAGGTCGGCGTAGGCCAGGATCCGTTCGCGGGTGACCGTGTAGGTGGGGCTCAGGCATTCGTCACCTTCACGGGCATCGTCCCAGTATTTTTCCATCCCACTCATGCCTGCACCTCCGCGCGCGGGTCAATGGCCAAGGCCTTGGCGACGCAGTTCGCCGGTTGCGCCTGGATGAACTCAACAGCCAGACCGTCCGGCAGGCGCAGCCAGTTGCGCCCTTGAGGCATCTCGCTCACGTCAAAACGCTGTGCGGCTGCCAGGGCTGCTGCGAGGTCTTCGCACATGATGCCCAGGTGGGCCATGCGGCCTTCCGGGCCGGCGAAGCCGGGTTGGTGAATGAACTGCAAACCACCCAGCGTCCAGTACTGGGAGGGCTGTTCCACACTCCCCTGCACTTCGCGCATGGTCATGCCACACACTTCGCTGAAAAAGCGGATATGCCACTGGATGTCGCTCACCCAGAACGCAACGTGTTCGAGGTAGGCCTTTGGCTGGCTCATAGGGTTTCCTTCTGCTTGTCGGCCATGGCGCGTTCGATGCCCTTGATGCAGGCCACCAGTGTGGCGTTGACCGGTGTGGCCACGCCGTGGCGTTCGCCCCAGCGCACGACGGAGCCGTTGATGAAGTCGATTTCAGTCACCGAGCCTTTTTCCAGACTCTGCAACATCGAGGTGCGAAAACTTGGCGGCAGCCCTTCAGCGGCGAGGGCCCAGACGGCGTCGGCGCTGGTGAGGCCCAGGCAAATCCCGGCACGCTCGGCAACGGCCATGGCTTCAGCCACAGCGGCCTTGGCGGTCCGTTCCAGCAGGGGTTCGCTGTACAACTGCCCATAGCTGAGGGCGGTAATGCCGGTGAGCGCGCCGGTAGCCACGTTGACCAGCAACTTGTCCCACATGGTGCCGAGAATGTTGTCGCTGACGGCGGTCGCCAGCCCGGCACCATTGAAGGCGTCGGCGATGGCCTGCACGCGGTGCGTCACGGCCCCGTCCAGCTCGCCGATGTAGGTCTGCTTGCCGGCCACGCCGGCACGGATGCAGCCCGGCGCCAGCATCACGCCACCGACGTAGGTCTTGCCAGCCAGCACCCGCTCGCGGCCCACGGCGGCTGCCAGGATGTCCTCATGCCCCAGCCCGTTCTGCAGCGACAGCACCACGGTCTGCGGGCCGATGAGGGCGGCAGCCCCGGCGATGGCCTCGGCAGTGTGGAACGACTTCACAAGCACCAGGACCAGGTCGGCTACGCCTGCATCCGCCGCATCGGATGTGGCATTTACCTTCACCCATCGCTCGCCGCGTTCGTCCTGTACCCGCAGCCCCTCCCGATTGATGGCGTCCACATGCGCACGCCCGCGGTTCAACAGCCAGGTTTCATGCCCGGCTTCGCTCAAGGCCGCGCCAATGGCGCAACCCAGGGCACCAGCGCCCAGAATGCATATTTTCAAGTCGCAAACCTCCTTCGGCTTGTGACCACACTAGGCGGCAGCGCTTATTCGCGCTATACAATGGCCTCAATACAATCATTAAGAATCGCAATAATGAGTGAGTTGCAGCACCTTCCTGAGCCTAAGTTGCTGCAGCTGTTTGACGTGCTGTATCACTGCCGCAGCGTCACACGGGCCGCCGAGCAACTCGGGCAAAGCCAGCCCACCATCAGTATCTGGCTGGCACGCCTGCGCGAGCAGCTCAAAGACCCTCTGTTCGTGCGCACACCTGGCGGCATGGCGCCAACGCCGCGCGCCGACCAGCTGATCGGCCCGTGCCGTGAGGTGCTGGAATCCCTGCGGCGCTTGACCACCTGGGAGCCCCAGTTTGCACCGGCTACTGCCCAGCGACGCTTTCGCCTGTGCGTCAGTGATGCCAGCCATATCACGTTACTGCCCCGTATCCTCAACCACCTGCGCAACCATGCACCGGGTATACGCCTCGATGCCGTGCGCATCGATGGCAATACAGAAAGCGCACTGGAGTCCGGTGAAGCGGACCTGGCGATAGGCTTTGTGCCATGGCTGGGGGGTGGCATGTACCAACAGGTGCTGTTCAATCAGGACTGGGTGTGCCTGAGCAACCCGCAACACCTCCGCTTGCAGGGGCCCCTGACCACTGCCTGCTACCAGACCGAAGGGCATGTACAGATCAGTGCCGGCACGGGCCAGAAGCTGCTGGAAGGCAGCCTGACCCGCGCCGGGATTGAACGCAGGATCATGTTGGAGCTGCCGGGTTTTCTTGGCCTGGGCATGATTGTAGGGTCTACGGATTTGATCGCGACCCTGCCCCGGCATATCGGGCAAACGCTTGCCGACATGCACGGGCTCCGGCTGCATGACTGCCCCTTTGCGGTAGAGGGGTTCACGGTCAAACAGCACTGGCATGCGCGTTATCACCAGGATGCAGGTAACCGTTGGTTGAGAGAGGTGATCCGGGGGCTGTTTCAGTCGGAGTGACCCCAGGGCAACGGTGCTTCTGCCCCGCCAGAAGGGGTTAATGCCTCAGTACTCTGACAACCGCTTTCATCGAGGCGGCGATGGCGTCATTGTTCCACTCAGAGGCTTTAGTCTCGGCGCGCGAGAACACTACAACGATCCAGGGGGCTTTGCCGGGCGGCCAGATCACTGCCACGTCGTTTGCCACACCGTAGTCTCCAGAGCCAGTCTTGTCGCCGACCAACCAGCCCTGTGGCACGCCGGCGCGGATGCGTTTGTCACCGGTGGTATTGCCTTTCAGCCAGCCCTGCAATTGTTGACGGGCATCCTCCGCAAGACCACTTCCAAGCAGCAACTTTTGCAATGTCACGCCCATGGCCAGGGGCGTCGTCGTATCACGAGGATCACCGGGTAGAGCGGTGTTCAGTGAAGGCTCATTACGGTCTGACCTGAACGCTGGGTCACCCAAGGTTCGGGCGTAGGCCGTCAACCCTTCTGGGCCACCGATGAGTTCAAGCAGCAAGTTACCCGCCGTATTATCGCTGTATTGCAGCGCTGCAGCGCACAGTTCGCGAACCGTCATGCCGGCTTGGACGTGCTGTTCGGTAATCGGCGAATAGGTCACCAGCTGGTCTGCGGCGTAAGTGATGCGCCAGTCCAGCAGTGCCTGGTCTTTGGCGCTTTTTGCCAGGATGGCGGCCGCCAGGATGACTTTGAAGGTGCTGCAGAATGCAAAGCGGTCCCCAGCGCGGTACGCGACGGTCTTGCCTGATGCCGTATCGATGGCCCAGACGCCCAGGGTCACGTTGAATGAGTGCTCGACAGTGGACAGGTCGCTGTCGATGTCGGTAGCGGCCCAGGTGGGCCAGGCCGCCGCAGCGCAAGTTGAAATCATGCCCGATTTGATCAACTGCCTGCGGGTTACCGGCTGGACCATTAAGCGCTCCCTGTGTTGAATGCGTGAGGTGGGATTCTACAGTGCGCGTGTGAGTTGGGGGCAGTGCTTGGCCATGGAATGGGCAGCTGCATAACTTTTATTGAGCGCATCGGAATGACGGGTTATAGGCGGCACCGGTCGCAGTACTGACGCAAGGACTCTGCGTCAGCAAGCATGTGAGGTACGCAAGGTGCCGCAGAAACCAATCAATCGTGCAGCTTGAGCACCCTTTCCAAGAAGTATGAGCCGCGGGTGGGGGTCAGCGTCAGGATGTGTATGCCGTGCCCACTGGCAAACACCTTGTTCGCCGTCCTGAAGTCAGGGCCACCGTCGAACAGCCCCCCGTTGCCGAAGGCGCTGTCGAGCTCTCCGGACCGTGTCAGGCGATACACTTGCAAACGGCCGACGTTGGTGGCGGTCAGCAGGGCGCCACCGAGCACAATGCGATCCTGGTCATCGATGTAAATCTCGCCCAGGGCCAGACCATGGCCATCGCTGCCGAGCGTTAAGGGTTGGCCGCGATTGAAGGTTGGGTCGTTCGCACCTGACTCGGCCAACACGAATACTGTCGTGGGTTGTTGGAGCTGGTACTCCTCGCCCCTGGATACAGCGATCCGACCATTTCTTGAGAATATACCCAGGCGCATGCTTGCCTGAACGGCGAACAGGTCTCGCTGCCCCTGGCCATCATTGAAACGCTCATCGGCGATGCCATGCCGGTCGTAACGTCTCACGATGACGCGTTGGTTGGTGCTTTCTGCTAGCACCAGGAAACTACCGTCGGCGAAGAAGTGCGCACGCAAGACCCGCAATGAAAAACCGGCGTTGTCGGTCAGTGGCAACATGCCGAGATCACGCGCCTCGCCGAGCTCATGTACCAACTCGCCAGTCTCAGGGTTGAAGACCGCCAACCAGCTTTCCGTGTGCTCGTCGTACTCATCTCCAACGGTGTAGGGGAAGATGGCTCGCAGTGAGCCGTTCGCAAATGCCAAAGGGCGCTCGCTGGAGGATAAAAGCGCTTTCGTCGAGTCCTCCACCCGACGCATTTTTGCGCGGCCTTCGTCACCCGTTTGCCAACCTTCGCCGGGGTCTGGTAACGCATGGCCATTATCGCCGAAGGATGTGACCGGTTTGAAGTATTCATCAAAGCGACTGACACCGATGAAGTTTAGATACTGCTCGAAGTTGGCATCGAAATAGGTGGGCAAGCCAACGGCGAAATAGGTCTGCTGGCCATTGATCGTGGCGCCGACAATTCCTCTGAAGTCCAGGGTCTCATCGGGCAGATCGTCAGCTTCTACTACCACATGGCCGGTACTTACGTCCCAGTGACCATCGGCATTGAGCCGGGTGAGCAATCCTGGGCTGGAGTCTGCAGGGTTACGGCCGAATACCACCACCCGTCCCTTGGCGTCGAGGGTGGATGGCCCGACTTGGAGAGAGGCCACGTCCGGGTTATAGCCAGGTTCGGGCGGAATATTGGCCACACCTTGCGTGCCGTAGTCATAGTCAGGCGTGCCGGGAGATTGTGCATACATGCTGGTGAACCCCTGAATGTTAGGATGCCTTGAGACTAAGGCAGTCGATAGGGCTCTCCAACTGGCAAAAATGATAGGTTGCGCACTGCGCCACAGCGACGGAGGGGATTGAACGCCCCGGTGGTGGGGCCCTCAGAGAGGTGTCGAGCAATGGGCGCTCGTTGATAGGTGTTCCCACTATTCCGGCAGCGGTCCAGGGCAGTCGACCGACCCGCCGGCGCTTGCCTGCGATGCCTCTCCCCCCAACCAGCCGAGCTGTTATCAGCGCGAGCCGCGTAGTGAAGGAGCGCTCAATCGTTTGATAGATTGGGTTCGCTAGAGCAGTTCAAAATAGGTGGTGGGATATCAGCCGGCCCCCCAGTGCGGGCCACTTACTCAAAAGCATTACGCAAGCAAAGGGCGAAGGAAGCTTCTCTCGTAGCTCACGATGAACTTCAGTTTGGACGCTTCATCAACCAAGCGCATACAGTCAGGATCGACGGCGGCTTCTTGCCGGTACCGTTCGTAGTCGGCAAGGCTGGAAAAGCTGAAGAGGCAATACGCAACATTATTGGCGCCTTCCGCCGGCAGGAAGTAGCCATGGTGCTGCCCACCCATTCTGGTGACCACGGGTATCCAAGCGCGAGCATAGCGTTCGAATGCATCGAGCTGATAGGGGTCAATGATATAACGGACATGGCAGGTGAGCATTAAATCACTCCTTGATTTGGGATATTTATTGTAGAGAGGGCGGCCACGGTACAACAGAAAACCGCAGGGCCCCAATGCGAGCGTGATGGCTGAGAAGAAGAATTAGTTTTAGACCCGTTCAAATGCAGGTGCGCGCCACCTTCACCCATTTGGACCACGTACCGTTGCGCGTGTAAATGCGAACCTCGGCACCCACGGCACGGCGCTGCACTAACGCCATCACCGGCGTGCCTACCAGATCAATGTCTAACCGAATGCGGTAGCTAGTTGGGGCGCTGCTGAGCGTGCTTTCAGGCGCCCAGGCTGCATGACCTGACCGCATCTTTCACGCGCTCGAGTGGTGATTGCCAAGTGCGGTAAAAGTGGTAGCGAATGGTCGAACCGCCTGGCGCCGCATTAACATCGACCAGGTGTAGCGGGGCCTGTGCGTCAGGTGCCAAGACAGAGTAGCGGGCTCCAGATACCTGCAAAATGCCACCTACGCTTACACCCAGCACCGTGGTGTTCTGCCAGGCATCACGGATGCATTCAGCAACCTGTTGAGGCTGCCTCGATGACTTCAGCTCCAACAAGGGCGGGTTGCTTCGCGTGTCGCCGACACTTGCGCACCCCGCCAGTGCTGCCACCACCATTGCTCCGATCAGAATTCGCATACGTCCCCTCCTGTAAAAATGAAACAGCACTAAATGGTTTTCAACCTTCGGTTATCAGTGCCGCCCCTCAGTCATGAGGTCGCCAATCGAGACGGCCCGAAACACCCTGCCAACGGGCAGGCGTTTCCCTCATGGTCGAAACCGCTCGGGGACGGCTCTTTTGGCTGATGGGAAACTGCTACGGCCTAGGTCTACAAGCAGCCCTGTAAAGCGGAAAGGCGTTTTTTGGCGATCCAGTTGCCATGCACCACGTAGTACTTCGCTTCCGAGCCACTTCCCCTTGGCCTTATGTCGACAAAATACTCAGACCCAAAAGTGTGGACCGTGTAACCAGCATCATGCCCTGACTGCAGAGTGGCTCCGGGCGCTCCGCCAAAGATCGGCTGATTTTCCCACGCATACTGCACACACTTTGCCAGCGCTTGGTCGGACTTAGCCGAGTTCAGTATTTTATAGGGGCCTTTTCCGCGAGCCTCATTCATCGTTGGGGCCACACACCCCGCCAGCATCGCCATCCCCAAGCCAGCTATCAGGATTCGCATGACATTTCTCTTTGAAGCCTGACTCTAGCAGCCGGGGTGACTAGAGAGCCAGCATGGATGAAATGACGGTATAAACCATCATTCAGCCGTCGTAGTTTTGATCA
The DNA here is from genome assembly GCF_016647865.1 of Pseudomonas sp. S60. NCBI lineage: Bacteria > Pseudomonadati > Pseudomonadota > Gammaproteobacteria > Pseudomonadales > Pseudomonadaceae > Pseudomonas > Pseudomonas sp. S60. Next base: position 125,221 of record NZ_JACVVH010000005.1, read on the forward strand.
CCGCATGAAGGAGTTCGACCAGAAGAAGTGCATGGCTCAAGTGTGACAAATGCAGTCACCCCAGCGCAGCCATTCCTTAATCGGCTTAACGCCATCGCTTCCGCGTGATATAGCCCAGTTGTCTGGGTTTAGCCTTGAGTGCGATTGTGGGCTTGGCCATCGTGGTTTCCTCGTGAGTGTTGGGTCTTCACAGACTCAACGTTCGCCAAGCACCACGATGACCACCCTCTTTCGCCCACAGGGCGCCTTCGGCTGGCTCAGTGACACTACTTCCTGAGCCACGACCTTCAGACCCAACTCCCCGCCGAGCCCCTGCTCCAATCTCGCGCCGAAGCGGATACTGGATGTCTCGTTGAAGACGCTATTCAACAATCAGTTGAATACCGTGTCGAAGGGCGTATACTCGAGCTTAACGAATAACGTTAAGCGTTCACATTCATGATTCGGAGCTTTGCATGCGCCGACACGGAAGCGCTGTTCACCACTGGCAGAACAAGGCGCTGGTCCGACATCAGGTCGGTCGCAGAACGTAAACTGGCCGCACTGGATGCAGCTAAAGAGCTTCGAGACTTGCGCTCTCCACCGGGAAATCGACTTCACCCCCTAGAAGGTGGTAGAGAGGGCCAGCACAGCATAAGCATCAACATGCAATGGCGAGTCTGCTTCATATGGACCGATAACGGCCCAGAAAACGTTGAAATTGTCGACTATCACTGAGGTGCATCATGTTCAAGAATGGCATGCGACCCGTACATCCTGGCGAGGTGCTCCGGGAGGACTTCCAAAGCGAAATGGGCTTTAGCGCTGCAGCCTTGGCCCGTGCCTTGGGTGTTTCTACCCCAACCGTAAACAACATCCTGCTCGAGCGTGGCGGCATTTCTGCTGACATGGCTTTGCGCCTGGCCGCGTGCTTGAACACTACCCCAGAGTTCTGGCTCAACCTGCAAACAGCATACGAGCTGCGCAAGGCCGAGCAAGAGCACGGAGAAGAGATTGCCGGAGCGGTACATCGCCTGGTTGCCTGAGGCAAACTTACGAGCCCGCAGTGCGCGGGCTTTTTCATGCATCCTGACGCAAAAAGCCCAGCGGAGGATGCCGGGAAGCCCGATTTTCAGCCGATGATTATTGGATGACCAAGGCAAAGCTCTTCTTTTTACGCTCACAGGCGCACCCGGCTGAAGGCAATGATTGCCAGGCACTCGATAGGTCAAGTTTCAGAACGCTTGGCTTTTTTTACCCATAAATAAAAACCCCGCAGATGCTAATCTGCGGGGCTTTCAAATATGGAGGCCGAGGTCGGAATCGAACCGGCGTAGACGGATTTGCAATCCGGAGCATAACCACTTTGCTACTCGGCCTCAAAGTTCGGAGTTAGCCGCTTGCGCTTCGCTATCTCCTTGAAACGCTGACCCTTTTTCAAAGTTCGCTGCGTTTCGATGGGCGCCATTATGTCTGCATTCGTTTCACCTTGCAACCCCCTAATCGAAAAAAAATTTCAACAGGTTCAAGGTGTTAGCGCAGGCGGTTGAGTTTGCTCCACAACCCTACCAAAGCGTTCTCGACCGTGCCGCTGGCAGCCATGCCGATACGCTCCTGCAGGCTCTTGCGCTCTGCGTAATGCAGGTGGAACACGTTGGCGGTGCGGGCGCGGTCGCTGATGTACTCGTCGCTGGTTTGCAGGGCATCCACCAATTGGCGGTTGAGTGCCGAGACGCCTAGCCAGACTTCGCCAGTGGCTACCTCATCGATGTGCAGCTGCGGACGATAACGGGCGACAAAGTCCTTGAACAACTGATGGGTGACGTCGAGGTCTTCCTGGAATTTTTCCCGACCCTTTTCGGTATTTTCACCCAGCACGGTAAGGGTGCGTTTGTACTCACCGGCGGTCAGCACCTCGACATCGATGTCGTGCTTCTTCAGCAGGCGGTTCACGTTGGGCAACTGGGCAACCACGCCGATCGAACCGAGCACGGCAAAGGGTGCGCTGATGATCTTCTCGCCGATGCAGGCCATCATGTAACCACCGCTGGCCGCTACCTTGTCGATGCACACCGTCAGCGGTATGCCCGCCTGCCGAATGCGTGCCAACTGCGAGGCTGCCAGGCCATAGCTGTGCACCAGCCCGCCGCCGCTTTCCAGCCGCAGTACCACCTCGTCCCGCGGGGTGGCGAGGGTAAGCAGCGCGGTAATTTCGTTACGCAGGCTTTCCGTGGCAGAGGCCTTGATGTCGCCGTCGAAATCCAGCACGTAGACCCGGCATTTATCGTCGGCCTTGGCCTTCTTGACCTTCTTTTCCGCTTTGCCCTGCTGTTTACGCAAGGCCTTGAGCTCGGCTTTGTCGAACAGGCCTGACTCCAGGCGTTCGCGCAAATCCTTGTAGAAATCGTTCAGCTTTGTAACCTGCAAATGCCCACCCGATTTGCGCCGGCCCTTGCCGCGCAGGCCGGCGACAGCCGAAAGCACCACCAGAATGGCAATGACCAGGGTGGCGGTTTTGGCGAGAAAGCTTGCGTATTCGGCAAGAAACTCCACGTTGACTCCTTTGAATTGCTGCGCCATCTGGCGCGTAACTGTAGCAAGCATACCGGTGCGCCTGGGGTGCCGCCAGCGGTTGCAAATGCCGGCAACATCTTTCAAACAACCTTTTCAAACGCTTGTATGTTTTTCGTTGACAGCCCGATTTTCGCGTCCTAACCTCGGCAGCAATCACCAACAGGCCGGACGCTTACGTGGGCAACCTTTACCTGATCAGACATGGCCAAGCTTCTTTCGGTGCGGATGACTACGATGTCCTTTCGCCCGTCGGCGTCCGTCAGAGCCAGGCACTGGGTGAACACCTGGCTCAACTGGGCCTGGGCCTGGACCGCTGCGTGGCTGGCGACCTGCGCCGCCAGCAGGACACCGCCCGGCTCGCACTTCAAGCGTTGCACCACGGGGGTTCCCCCGTGCCGGCCATTGAGACCGACGCTGCGTTCAACGAGTTCGATGCCGACGGGGTGATTCGCGCCCTGTTGCCAGGCTTGATGGCAGACGAGCCCAATGCACTAGACGTTTTGCGGGACTGCGCCAACAACCGAAGCGAATTCCAACGGTTGTTCGCCATCATGGTTCAACGCTGGCACCGTGGTGAGCATGCCTTGGATGGCCTGGAAAGCTGGGCTGCATTCACCAGGCGTGTACAGGGCGGCCTGGATCGTGTGCTGGAGGCTGCGGGCAGCGGTGACAATATCGCCATTTTCACCTCAGGCGGCACCATCGCTGCGCTGTTGCACCTCATTACGGGCGTTACCCCGGATCAGGCCTTTGCCCTGAACTGGCAGATAATCAACACCTCGCTCACCCAGGTTAAATTCCGCGGGCGCGAGGTGGCACTGGCTTCCTTCAACAGCCAGGCACATGTGCAGCTGTTGAGGACACCGTCGCTTGTCACCTATCGATAAGCCCCGGCTTGCAGTGTCCCCTCGGGGACGTGAAAACCACTCTATAAGGAATGCACCATGACCTCCGTAGCTGATGCCGTTAAAAAGATGCAAGAGAAGTTCAACCCATCCGCTGCCGCCGGCCTGGACCTGGTGTTCGGCTTTAACATCACCGACGAAGACAAGCACTACGCCTTGATCGTCAAGGATGGCACTTGCGCGTTGCAGGAGGGCGAAAACCCCGACGCCAATTGCACCCTGGTAATGGACAGCGAAACCCTCAAAGGTATCGTCAGCGGTGAAACCGACGGCATGCAGGCGTTCATGGGCGGCAAACTGCGCGTTGAGGGCGACATGATGCTGTCGATGAAACTGAGCGAACTGTTCCCGTCCTGATATCAGGGCCGCAGCAGGGCAGAAACCGAAGCCAGCCTGGCTTCGGTTTTTTTTCGCCCACAAAGCGCCACGCATCAACCCCGTTGATTCACCGGCAACACCCCGGCCAATGAGCCACTGGTACGCTTGTTCCACTAGCTGATTGCCATTAGATTGCAAAATAGTCCTTGCGAGCGAGAATAAGGAAACCCCATGACGCTCACCGATCAGTCAGCGCAGGTCCGCCCAGGGGAAGAGCTCGATGCCGCCCTCATCGATCAGTACCTCAAGGCGCACATCCATGGCCTGGGCGGCATGCCAAAGGTCAGCCAGTTCCCAGGCGGCGCGTCCAACCTTACCTACCTGATCAGCTACCCGGACCGTGATCTAGTCCTGCGTCGCCCGCCCTTCGGGCAAAAGGCCAAGTCGGCGCATGACATGGGCCGTGAGTTTCGCATCCTCAACCAGCTGAACAGCGGCTTCCCCTACTGCCCCAAGGCCTATGCCCACTGCACCGATACCGGCCTGATAGGCAGCGAGTTCTATGTGATGGAACGGGTCAAGGGCATTATCCTGCGCTCCGACATCCCTGCAGAACTGAACCTGGACGCTGCCCGCACCCAGGTCCTGTGCCACAGTTTCATCGACCGGCTGGTCGAACTGCACCAAGTCGACTTTGAAGCCTGCGGCCTTGCCGACCTGGGCAAGCCTGAAGGTTATGTACAGCGGCAGATCGCCGGCTGGACCAGTCGGTACGAAAAAGCCCTGACCCCCGATGCGCCCCGCTGGCAGCAGGTAACGGCCTGGCTGCATGACAAGATGCCTGCCGACCACCCGCAACCGGCCATCGTGCATAACGACTACCGCTTCGACAACGTGATCCTCGATGCCGACAACCCCATGCAGATCATCGGGGTGCTTGACTGGGAGATGGCCACTTTGGGCGACCCGCTGATGGACCTGGGCAACAGCCTGGCCTACTGGATCGAAGCGGGTGACCCAGCCCCGGTGCAACTGATGCGCCGCCAGCCAAGCCATGCACCTGGCATGCTCAGCCGTCGCCAGTTCGTGGAGTATTACGCACAGCGCGCCGGTATCCCGCTGGACAATTTCGATTATTACTATTGCTACGGGCTGTTCCGCCTGGCGGGCATTGTGCAGCAAATCTACTACCGCTATTTCCACGGGCAAACCCAGGACAAGCGCTTTGCCCAGTTCATCCACATGAACCGGCTGCTGGAGCAGATGGCCCTTCAGGTGATCGCAAAATCCAGCCTTTGAGCCGCTCTTCCCACACCAAGGCCCTTACCAAGGAACGCATCATGTCGCAGACTCAGCTGTTCGACCTCACGGGCAAGATCGCCTTCGTTTCCGGCGCCAGCCGCGGCATCGGCGAGGCGATTGCGCACCTGCTTGCACAGCAAGGCGCCCACGTCATTGTTTCCAGCCGCAAACATGAAGGCTGCCAGCAGGTCGCCGATGCCATCGTGGCGGCGGGCGGCCAGGCTACCGCCATCCCCTGCCACATTGGTGAACTGGAGCAGATCAGCCAGGCGTTCGCAGCCATCCGGCAGCAGTTTGGGCGGCTGGACATTCTGATCAATAACGCAGCCACCAACCCCCAGTTCTGCAACGTGCTGGACACCGACCCTGGGGCGTTCCAGAAAACGGTCGACGTGAACATTCGGGGTTACTTCTTCATGTCGGTTGAGGCGGGCAAGCTGATGCGCGAGCACGGCGCTGGCAGCATCATCAATGTGGCGTCGATCAACGGCGTTTCACCGGGGCTGTACCAAGGCATTTACTCGGTGACCAAAGCAGCCGTCATCAACATGACCAAGGTATTCGCCAAGGAATGCGCACAATTCGGCATACGCTGCAACGCCCTGCTACCGGGCCTGACCGACACCAAGTTCGCGTCTGCGCTGGTCAAGAACGAGGCGATACTCAAGGCTGCGCTGCAGCAAATTCCCCTCAAGCGTGTGGCCGACCCCAAGGAAATGGCAGGGGCCGTGCTGTACCTGGCCAGTGATGCATCCAGCTACACCACAGGCACAGCGCTGAACGTCGACGGCGGTTACCTGGCCTGATCGCGCCAGCGCTGCACGAGCCTGGAACCACGGCGCCCGTCAAAGGCAGGTGGCGGCCGCCGCACGGTGCTGCAGGGAAACCCCGTCGTTTTTCTGTGCGTAGTAGTCCACCTGCACCCCACCTGCCTGCGGATAAACGTCGACGAACGTCTCGGCCTCACGGGTGTACACGGTAAAACCACCCTGTGGGCGGGGCTCCAGGTAGCCGCTGGCATCCTGACCGAACACACGCTCCTCCTGCCAGCCGAACTGGATGCACTGGGCAACCCGGTCCGCTGCCTTTTGCGAGGTGAGCTTGGCGGTGGGCTCGCCTTTGCGGGCTGCCTCCATGGTCGCCGAAGCACAACCGACCAGCACCAACGCTACGGCCACGGGCAAAATCGCACGCATGTTCAGTCCTCGAAATCTTGAAAAAGAACGCGACTCTAGCACTGCCAGCATCGCGAGTGAATTGTGGCGCACGTTGCGCTGTCTGACGGGGAACATGACGCAACAAGGAAATCGCCATGAAACTGCACTACCTGCTGCTCGCCGCCCTGCCCTGCTTGCCAATGGCCGCCAATGCGGCCACCTCGACAGACGACAGTGTCCAGAACTCCTCCACCCGTAACCGGGAATTGAAAGAGGGTGACAAGGTTCCCGATCAATTCAAGCGTGAGGATGCCTCGGTCAAGGACTGGAAAGCCAAAGGGCTGCCGGCGCCTGAGAAAGAAAGCCACTGGGTGAAGATGCAAGACCATTACGTACTGGTGCAAACCACCAATGGCGTAATCCTGGCTATTCGCCCCGTCCGTTGATCACCCCTGATCAGCAAGTGCTGCCAGGTGCACGGTGTTGCGCCCGGCAGCCTTGGCCCGGTAGAGCGCCGCATCGGCTTGTGCGAGCAAGCTTGCGGTGCTGTCTTCACGCCCCGGTTTGCCGCACCATAGCCCCACACTGAAGCGCAGCTCGATCCGGTCACCTGCAAACCAGGCAGGGCTTTGCGCAATCGCCTCGCGCAAGCCGTTTACGGCGCCCATCGCCCCGGCATGGTCGGTATCAGGCAGCAGCAGCAAAAACTCTTCACCGCCATACCTGCCAAGGCTGTCCCCTTCGCGCAGGCGCTGCTGCAACTGACGCACGCAGTGGCATAACACCTCATCCCCAGCCAGATGCCCGTACAGGTCATTGATGCGCTTGAAGTGGTCGATGTCGATCATTGCCACCGCCAGCTGGGTGGCATTTGCACGGGCCCGGTCCAGCTCAACCGCAAAGCGTTCCAGAATGGCGCCCCGGTTGAAGGTGCCGGTCAGCACGTCGCGCAAGGCCAGGTGCTGCAAGCGCGACTCGCTGCGTTCCTTGGCCATCAGCACCAGGCCGATCGAGTACATCATCACGGTAACGGTGCCGATAGCCACCGAGACGCTCTGTTTCAGGTTGCTGGTGTCATAACGCATATCCGCCGCCGTGCCCGTGGCCACCGCGACCACGCGCATACCCAGGCCCACCAGGCTGATGAGTGCCCCGATCTGCAGCAGCAGGTGAGCACGCCCGGGCCGCTCGGCATGGCGCCGCGCCCAGTACAGTATCATCGCGCACTGCACCATCAGCACCAGTGTCGCCAGCAACATCCGCGGCTCCACGGTGTGCAGCAACAGCATCAGGCCCACCAGCATGCACGCCGGGATAACGAAGATGGTGCGCCACGGCACCACCTGTTCGCGCACCCTGAACAAGCTGGCCGTGTAGAACGCCAACGCCAGCGACAGCAGGCTGTTGCCCAACCCGTAACTCAGCCACAACGGTGCCACTGCATAAACGGTGTAGCAAACATAGGCCAGCGCATGCACCAGCAGCCCGCAACCTGTGAGCAGCAGGTTGTCGCGGGGGCTGCTGCGCCCGACCAGCAACAGGCAGAAAGCCAGAATGGTTGCGACCAATGCAACGGCGGCGAACAGCGTAGGGGTATGGGCGATCATCGTGATTCACCAGGTGGCAGGCAGCCGTCTTTATTGCGGCTTGATGTGCAGTTTAGAGCCCTTGAAGGCACTCGGCCATGACTGCTTGAGACAGAAAGGCCGCTTGCCAGCACCGCCCGTCATGCACACTTCCAGGTTGGCACACCTCAGGAAACCAAACGCACGTTTTGAAGTCCCAGTGGTTAACGTGGATTCGGCCACCTGACTGATTCGAGGTTTCCATCATGCGCCTGACCCTGCCTTCCCTTGCCCTTGGCCTGCTGCTCTGCCAAGGCGCGTTCGCCGGTGACGGTAATGCAGCCATTGGCGGTGGCCTGGGGGGCGCCTTGGGCAATGTCGTTGGCCAGCAACTCGGGGGCCGTACCGGTGCCGCCATTGGTGCTGGCGTGGGCGGTGCCGCTGGCAGCGCCGTCGGCGCCCCCAAGCGCAACCGTACCAAAGCAGCTGTAGGGGGTGGCCTGGGCTCAGCAGGCGGCTCCCTTGTTGGCGGCGCGTTGGGTGGCAGCACTGGCTCAACGATTGGTGCAGGTCTGGGCGGCGCGGCTGGCGGCGCTGTGGGTAACAACATGGGCGACAATGGCGGAAAAAAACACCGCCGCCACCGCCACTAACCCCCCCGCCTGGGGCCGGAATGCGGCCCCAGGCAGGCAAAACCTGCAGCACGTCAACACGCCCTTCATCACTTGCTGGCACACTGGTAGCTATCAATGCTTAACGTGCCCTGTGTGAAGGAACACCCCTCCCAATGAACCAAGAGCTGTTTTGGGTCCTCGGCCTGCTGGCCATCGTGGTCATCCTGTTTGTCATCAACCGCCCACGCATGGATGTGGTGGCGCTGTTGGTCATTCTCGCATTGCCGCTTTCCGGCATCCTCACCGTCGAACAGGCCCTTGCAGGCTTCAGCGACCCTAACGTGGTGCTGATCGCAGCGCTGTTCGTGATAGGCGAAGGCCTGGTGCGCACGGGTATCGCGTACCGCATCGGCGAGTGGATGAGCGAACGGGCCGGCAACAGCGAAGCACGGCTGCTGGTGCTGCTGATGGTGGCAGTGGCGGGCCTGGGTTCGGTGATGAGTTCAACCGGTGTGGTGGCCATTTTCATCCCGGTGGTGCTCAGCATCGCGGCGCGCCTGCAACTTTCACCCAGCCGCCTGATGATGCCACTCAGCTTCGCCGGCCTCATCAGCGGCATGCTCAGCCTGGTGGCCACGCCGCCCAACGTGGTGGTGCACAGTGAGCTGGTGCGCCACGGCGAGCAGGGCTTCAGCTTTTTCAGCTTCACCCCGTTCGGCCTGGTGATACTGGTGCTGGGCGTGGGCTACATGCTGCTGACCCGCCACTGGCTGAGCGGGGAAGTACGCAAGGACGGGCGCGTGGAGACCCGCCGCACCCTGCTGGACCTGGTGCTGGACTACAAGCTCAATGGCCGCGAGCGCCGGCTGCGCATTCGCCCGCACTCGCCCTTGATCGGCCACACCTTGGGCGAGTTGAAGTTGCGCACGGACCACGGCGCCAACGTCATCGGTATCGAGCGCCAGCACAAATTCACCACCCGCGTGATCGCGCCCGACTCCGGCACAGTGCTGCACCAAGGCGATGTACTGCTGCTGGACCTGTTCGCCAAACGCGACGACCTGCGCAGCCTGTGCCAGACCATGCAGCTGGAGCCCCTGCACTTCAAGGCTGCCTACTTCATTGACCAATCCCAGGAAGTGGGTATGGCCGAGGTATCGCTGCCGCCCGGCTCGCAGCTGATTGGCAAGAGCATCCTCGAACTGGCCTTCCGTTCGCGCTATGACCTCAACGTCGTGGGCCTGCGCCGTGAGCAGGCCGCCATCGAAGAGCAACTGGTGGAGGAGAAGCTGCGCCTGGGCGACACCTTGCTGGTGGTGGGCCCATGGAAGGCGGTGCGCCAGTTGCAGAGCAAACCCAAGGACTTTCTGGTGCTGAGCCTGCCCGCTGAAATCGACCTGGTGGCCCCGGCCCGCCGGCGCGCGCCACAGGCGCTGCTGAGCCTGGCGGTGATGGTTGGGCTGATGGTCAGCGGTGCAGTGCCCAATGTGCTGGCCGCACTCATCGGCTGCCTGTTGATGGGCGCAGGCCGCTGCATCGACATGAACAGCGCCTACCGATCCATTCACTGGCAAAGCCTGATACTGATCGTGGGCATGCTGCCTTTTGCCCAGGCGCTGCAAAAAACCGGGGGGATCGACCTGGCGGTCAGTGGCTTGGTCAGCCTGCTTGGCGGGGCCGGCCCCAGTGCCATCCTGGCGTGCCTGTTTGCGGTCACCGCCGTGATCGGGCTGTTCATCTCCAACACTGCGACTGCGGTGTTGATGGCCCCGGTGGCGATTACCACCGCCACGCAGCTGGGCATGTCGCCCTACCCGTTTGCCATGACCGTGGCGCTGGCCGCCTCGGCCGCCTTCATGACACCCGTCTCCTCGCCGGTAAACACCTTGGTACTGGGCCCCGGGCAATACCGCTTCGCGGACTTCGTCAAAGTCGGGGTGCCGTTCACGTTACTGGTGATGCTGGTGGCAGTGATCATGGTGCCCTGGTTCTATGGGCTTTGAGGCCGAACAGCACAGCTACTAGCAAAAAGCCATGACTTGGGGCAGATTGACATCAAGTAGCAGGACGAAACACACTGAGCAGCATTGCCCCAGGTGCTTTCAGCCGTTGTCCTGGATCTCGTTTCCGCTTGTCGGTCGAACCCATGGTTTTTCCAGCCCAATCGCGCCTGCTTTCATATGTCGCTCTGCTCTGCCTGACCTTTGCCCTCACCCTTGGCGGCATCCTGGCACGTCCGATCGAATCCCTTTCGCTGTTCTGGCCCGTCAATGCGGTACTGGCCGGGGTACTGCTGCGCTACCCGCACCACGCCACATTGCCCGCCTTGCTGCTGATATGGCTGGGCATGGTCGCTGCGGACCTGCTATGCGGCAGTGAGTGGGCTCCGGCGCTGTGGTTCAACCTGTGCAACATGGGGGTGGTAGCAACACTTTGGCAGTTGCTATCCCGCTTGCCACGCCTGCACCGCCGCATGCGTACCCCACACGGGGTGCTGTGCGTATTTGGCGCCTGCGCGGGCGGCGCGATGGTGGCCGCCAGCATGGCCGCAGCCATGGCGGCCCCCTGGTTCGAACAGTCGGTGCGTGCCACCTGGCTGGCCTGGTTCAGTGAACAGTTTTCTACCAGCGTGCTGGTGCTGCCGGTGCTGCTCACCGCCCCATCAGCACAGGCGCTGATCCGCAGCGGCGGGCAGGCCATACGCCTGTCACCCCTGCTGGTGATGCTGGTGTCGCTCGCATTCAGCATCGCATTCGGCGGGCCCGGCGCCATCGCCTTTCCCATCGCGGCATTGCTGTGGTGTGCCTGGACATACTCGCCGTTCATGGTCTCGCTGCTCACGCTCACAGCCGGCAGTACGCTGATCGTGGCAGTGGCACAAAACCTCATGCACTTCAGCGTGCCGCAGAGTGAATCCGGCGTCACGGCGCTGATGTCAGCGCGCCTTGGCATCGCCATGCTGGTGCTGGGCCCGCTGGTGGTTGCCTGCGTCACCCAGACCAATCGCAGCCTGATGGCGCGTCTGGCGCATCAGGCCACCGTCGACCACCTCACCGGTACTCTCACCCGCAGCGCCTTCACACGGCGCGCAAACGCGCTGCTCGACAGCCGGCAGCAGCACGCCCAGTTGCTGCCCATGACCCTGATGATGCTCGACATCGACCACTTCAAGTCGATCAACGATGCCCATGGCCACGCCGTAGGGGACCTGGTACTGCGCCAGTTTGCCGACACCTTGCGGGACCAGTTGCACAGCGACGAACTGCTGGCGCGCATGGGCGGTGAGGAATTCGTCATCATCCTGCCAGGCCTTGCCCCCGACCGGGCTCAGTTCACCGCCGAACGGCTTCGCCGCGCGGTGCAGGACCTGAATGTGCAGCAAGCCGACAAGCGCGTGCAGATTACCGTCAGCATTGGTATTGCAGGTTGCGATGCCGGCCTGCCAACGCCGGCACTGGACGCGTTGCTGGCAAGTGCCGACAAGGCGCTATACCAGGCAAAGGCACAGGGCCGTAACCGTGTGGAACAGGCTGAGCCGATGCGCCGGGTAATCTGAGTGGGTTGCGGGCCTACCGTTTTTACTGCGTGATTCCCCCGCCTATGCCCCCGCATGCTCGCCTAAAAAACAACCCGTGCAACTGCTCAAATTCTGCTCAATCTAACAGAGGCCGCCGTGGGCTTGGCTTTCAGCACGTTATCCACAGACCTACCCACGTTTTTTGTGGACAGATTTCTGAGCGTGGAGAATGACTTATCCCACAGCCAGCAACGCGGCGTTCGCTAGCTTGACCAGCTCGATCCACTCCTGCGTGCTGATCAACCCCGCCCGCTCCAACACCTGCGCATCGTGTAACGCCGTGTGGTAACGCGGCTCGTCGAGCGCACCCTTGGCCAGGAAACGGGCACGCCACTCCAGCATCGCTGAAGCGCCTTTTTTGCTTTCTATCAACGACTGGACTCCAAGGCATAAGTACCCGCCCGAATGAACGGCGGCCGGAGACTACACGACGCCTTGGCACTTGAGAATGACAGCTGCCTACCGCTGGTCTGCAGTGTATTGGGGGGCGGGCCTGCCGGAGGGAAGAAGGCAGGCCGGAGGGTTGGGGACCAACAATCAGCTTGGCGGAATGGTACCCAGCAAGCCGATAAGGATGGTCAGGACCAGAAAACCACCGAGGAACAGCGCGAGCTTGCCCATTGGAACCTCTACATGACGATACGGGATGCAGCTATTTTCGCGCTTCAGCTGATACGGTTACAGATGCAGGTTTGTAGAAAAAAAGCAGATCAGATTGGCCGTGCAATGGCAGGATCATCCCTGCCCTGCCCAGCCCTATGCGCCTCGCGTCAGGTGAGCCGCCTGAGCTTCTGAGCGGGTAGCCATCCCAGCTCGCCATTGCCATGGCGGCGGCACCATAACCAACCATTCAAGGGGCGCAGCATCTGCACCAGTTGCCCAGGTTCAGCATCCAACTCATGGGCTGAATAGTGGTCAAGCGCCCTGCCCTGACCAACACTCAACCGCTCGATCAGTTGCGCGGGCACCCAGCCAGGTTCCTGACCGGTGCAACTGCACAGGTACCAGTCCTGCCAGCCCGGCTCACCTTCGTAGCGCGGGCCTACTTCCAGCAAGGTGCCCTTGGCGAACCGAATAGGGCGCGGGTACTCACTGCGGTGGCTCTCGATCACAACGTAGTGCATAGGCCTCTCCTTGGCCGGGAAAACATCGATCGTAGCAGAGGCTGCGCAACCTGCAGCGTGTAGCAAGTTACGGGCGGCAGATTTCTCAAGTTGTAGGAATAATTACCCAACCATGTAGGACCTTTCGCCATCTAACCCAGTCGCTGTATGAAACATCAGTTTCTCCTACAAATTCGAGCTGATACCGTCCGTATTTCCTACATCGGCATGGAAGCTACCTACGTGAGAAATTTATGGACACATACAACGCGTCAGCCCTGAAACTGCAGAAAAACTTGCTGAACCTGCGTACTGAGCGCGACCGGCTCATTTCGCAAAACAGGCACAGCGAAGCACAGGCCCTGGAAGCGCCTATCGCACTGCTGGAAGACGCCATCAAACAACTACCGCCCGCCCTCAAACCGGGCACGCTGCAATAGCTGCTCAGCCCGGCGGCGCCTGAACCTTCAGCCCGCCGGGCGTTGCACTTTAGTCGTATTGTTTTTAATTGCCGGGCGGTCACGCGAAAGGTTTATTGATTCAGATCAATACAGTACCTTATTATTTAACCGTATCAGTTACTTCATCGAAACGCTCTATCAATTGATCGAGCCGGCCAATTAGCCCACCCACCGCCAACCCATTAAACTCTGCCCCGCCACGTTAGCAAACGCCCCGGCACGACCGTGATTCAGTCCTTATAATTTTCGAATAACCCACTGCGTTTTCGTCATACAAAACAGCACCCTCTCATTGGTCAGGCAGGCCACCTGCCGCCTCCTTGCAACGGGCATACCTATTGATTGCGCCAGCCATGCAAATGGCCGGCGGGCACCCGGCTGCCTGCATTGGACCGGGGCCTTATGTAACCCAGGCCGGGCTTGCCACACCGCGCAGCCTGACGCCTGTTGGAGGAACGTTAATGGATCTTGGCAGACGGCAGTTTTTTAAACTTTGCACCACCGGTGCCGCCGCTGTTTCAGCTGCTTCTTTAGGCTTTGGCGCCACCGTGGCCAATGCCAGCCAGTCCCGGCAGTACAAGTTGTTGCGGGCCAAAGAGACCCGTAACAACTGCACCTATTGTTCAGTGGGCTGCGGCATCCTGATGTATAGCCTGGGTGACGGCGCGAAGAATGCCAAAGCGCGCATCTTTCACATCGAAGGCGACCCCGACCACCCCGTCAGCCGCGGTTCGCTGTGCCCCAAGGGCGCAGGCCTGGTCGACTACATCCACAGCGAACAGCGCCTGTTGCACCCCGAATACCGCGCAGCCGGCTCCGACAAATGGGAACGGGTGAGCTGGGACTACGCGATCGACCGCATCGCCCGGCTGATGAAAGATGACCGGGATGCCAACTTCATTGCCCGCAACGCCGAGGGCGTCACCGTCAACCGCTGGTTGTCGACCGGCATGCTGTGCTCCTCTGCCGCCTCCAGCGAAACCGGCGCCTTGGACCAACGCTTTACCCGTGCGCTGGGCATCCTGGGCACCGACAGCCAGGCCAGGGTGTGCCATGCCCCTACGGTAGCCGCGCTTGCGCCTACCTTCGGCCGCGGCGCGATGACCAACAACTGGGTGGACATCAAGAACGCCAACGTCGTGCTGATCATGGGCGGCAACCCGGCCGAAGCGCACCCTGTAGGGTTCAAGTGGGTGATCGAGGCCAAGATCCGCAATGGCGCCAAAGTGATCGTGGTCGACCCGCGCTTCAACCGCAGCGCTTCAGTGGCCGATATCTACGCACCGGTGCGTGCGGGCTCAGACATCACCTTCCTGATGGGCATGGTCAACTACCTGTTGACCCACGACCGTATCCAGCATGAATACGTACGCGCCTACACCAATGCCTCGCTCATTGTGCGCAGCGACTACCACTTCGATGACGGGTTGTTCAGCGGCTACGACGCCAAGGCGCGGCGCTACGACCGCAGCTCTTGGGCCTACGAGCTGGATGACAACGGCCATGCCCGCCAGGACATGACCCTGAGCCACCCCCGGTGCGTGTTCAACCTGCTCAAACAGCACGTCAGCCGCTACACCCCGGAGCTGGTCAGCCAGCTGTGCGGCACACCGCAGGACGACTTCCTGGAGATCTGCGACATCCTGGCCAGCACCAGCGTGCCAGACCGCACCGCCACCTTCCTCTACGCCCTCGGCTGGACCCACCACACCACCGGGGCGCAGATGATTCGCGGCTCCGGCATGCTCCAGCTGCTGCTGGGCAACATCGGCATGGCCGGTGGTGGCGTCAACGCCCTGCGCGGCCACTCCAACATCCAGGGCTATACCGACCTGGGGCTGCTGTCCCAGCGCCTGCCGGGCTACATGAACCTGCCGTCGGACAGCCAGGCCAACCTGCACACCTACCTGCAGCAAACCACGCCCAAGGCCCAGCTGCCCGACCAGGTGAACTACTACCAGCACACGCCCAAGTTCTTCATCAGCCTGATGAAGAGCCTGTACGGCGAAAAAGCCACCCGCGAAAACGACTGGGGTTTCGACTGGTTGCCCAAATGGGACGACAGCTACGACGTGCTCAACTTCGCCAACCGCATGCATGACGGTAAGGTCAACGGCTATATCGCCCAAGGCTTCAACCCCATCGCCGCGTTCCCGGACAAGAACAAGGCAGCCGAGGCACTGGCCAAGCTCAAGTTCCTGGTCATCATCGACCCGCTGGCCACCGAGACCTCCAGCTTCTGGCAGAACCATGGCGAGTCCAATGACGTGGACCCCGCACAGATCCAGACCGAAGTGTTCCGCCTGCCCTCCAGCTGCTTTGCCGAGGAAAACGGCTCTATCGTCAATTCCGGGCGCTGGTTGCAGTGGCACTGGGCCGGTGCCGCGCCGCCCGGCGAGGCCTGGCATGACGGCAAGATCCTTGGCCACCTGTTCATGAAGCTGCGCGAGCTGTACCAGGAAGAAGGCGGCGCCTGCCCTGAGCAGGTACTGAACATGGCCTGGGACTACAAAGACCCGTACGACCCGGCACCTGAAGAGGTGGCCAAGGAATCCAACGGCTATGCCCTGGCTGACCTGCACGACGATCAGGGCAACCTGGTACTGCGCAAGGGCCAGCTGCTGGACAATTTCGGCCAGTTGCGCGACGACGGCAGCACCGCCTGTTTCAACTGGGTGTTCGCTGGCTGCTGGACCGAAGCCGGCAACCAGATGGCCCGGCGCGACAACGCCGACAGCGGGCTGGGCTGCACACCAGGCTGGGCCTGGGCCTGGCCACAGAACCGCCGCATTCTGTACAACCGTGCCTCGGCCGACCCTCAGGGCAAGCCGTGGGACGCCAAGCGCAAGGTCATCGGCTGGGATGGCAGCCGCTGGAGCGGCATCGACGTGCCGGACTTCCCGGTAAGCGTGGCCCCCGGTACCGCCACCCACCCCTTCATCATGTTGCCCGAAGGGGTCGGGCGGCTGTTTTCGGTAGGCGCGATGAACGATGGCCCGTTCCCTGAGCACTACGAGCCCACCGAAAGCCCGCTGGCCAGTAACCCGCTGCACCCCACCGTCAGCAAAAGCCCCACCGCGCGGCTGTATGACAGTGACCGGGCACGCATGGGCAGCCGGGAGGCGTTCCCTTATGTGGCCACCACCTACTCCATCACCGAGCTGTTCCGCCACTGGACCAAGCATTCCCGGCTCAACGCCATCGTCCAGCCTGAGCAGTTCGTCGAGATCGGCGAGCTGCTGGCCAAGGACAAAGGCATCGTGCAGGGCGACCTGGTGCGGGTCAGTACCAAGCGGGGCTACATCAAGGCCAAGGCCGTGGTGACCAAGCGCATTCGCCGCCTGCAGATCGACGGCCAGGCGGTCGATACCATCGGTGTGCCCTGCCACTGGGGCTTCGAGGGCGCCACCCGCAAGGGCTTCCTGGCCAACACCCTGACCCCGGGGGTGGGCGAATCGAACACCAATACCCCGGAATACAAAGCGTTTCTGGTGAACGTGGAAAAGGCCTGACGGAGCCCTATTATGTCCCTGCAATCCCAAGACATCATCCGCCGCTCGGCCACCCACGCCTTCACACCGGCACCCCGCGCACGCGATCACCAGGCCGAGGTGGCCAAGCTGATCGACGTGAGCATCTGCATCGGCTGCAAGGCGTGCCAGGTGGCCTGCAACGAATGGAACGACCTGCGCGACGAGGTCGGCCATAACGTGGGCGTCTATGACAACCCGGCCGACCTTACAGCCGACACCTGGACGCTGATGCGCTTTGACGAGCACGAGAACGAGGCCGGCAAGCTGGAGTGGCTGATCCGCAAGGACGGCTGCATGCACTGCGCCGACCCCGGCTGCCTGAAAGCCTGCCCGCAACCCGGCGCCATCATCCAGTACGCCAACGGCATCGTCGATTTCCAGTCCGAGCACTGCATCGGCTGCGGCTACTGCGTGGCCGGCTGCCCGTTCGATGTGCCACGCATCAGCAAGAAGGACAACAAGGCCTACAAGTGCACCCTGTGCGTCGACCGGGTCACGGTCGGCCAGGAACCGGCCTGTGTGAAAACCTGCCCCACCGGCGCCATCAACTTCGGCAGCAAGGCCGACATGCTGGTACAGGCCGAGGAACGTGTCACCGAGCTGCATGGCCGCGGCTTTGCCGGCGCGGGCATCTACGACCCCCAGGCCGTCGGTGGCACCCACGTGTTCTACGTGCTGCAGCACGCGGACAAACCCGAGCTGTACCATAAGCTCAACCCGGACCCGCGCATCAGCACGGCCATCAGTGGCTGGAAAGGCTGGCTGAAGCCGGTGGCAGCGGCGGCGTTCTTCGCCACCCTGGCCGGTACCGTATTCCATTACATCGGCGTTGGCCCGAATGAGGTGGAAGAAGACCACGAGGAACACGCGTGATGAACAAGGACAAACTGATTCTGCGTACCCGCTTCATTGACCGGGCCAGCCACTGGTTCATGGTCATCTGCTTCTTGCTGGTGGCCCTGTCGGGGCTGTCGTGGTTCTTCCCGTCGCTGAACTGGCTTAACGGCGTGTTCGGCACGCCGCAGCTCGCGCGTATCCTCCACCCGTTCTTCGGGGTGGTGGTGTTCGTGGTGCTGATGTTCCTGTTTGCGCGCTTCGTGAAATACAATCTGCCCGAGCGCCAGGACGCCATCTGGTTTCGCAACGTGAAGACCGTACTCGCCGGGGACCACAGCAAGCCGCTGCAGATTGGCAAGTACAATGCCGGGCAGAAGGTGCTGTTCTGGGGGATCATGGGCCTGATCACCCTGCTGATGCTCAGCGGCGTGGTGATCTGGCGGCCATGGTTCGCACACCTGTTCGATATCGCCCTGATCCGCGTGGCGCTGTTCACCCACGCAGTGGCAGGTATCTGCCTGATCCTGCTGATCATCGGCCACGCCTACCTGGCGTTCTGGGTCAAAGGGTCGATACGCGGCATGGTCACCGGCTACGTGAGCCGTCGCTGGGCCAAGTCGCACCATGACCGCTGGTATCAGCAGATCTCCAAGGGTGACAAGCAATGAGCAGCATCACGGTGGTGCCCGTGGAACAAGCCACCGGCGGCGTCAATGAGATCACCCCGTTGCTGCTGCCGCCCGCCGGCCAGTATTACCAACAGCGGGCCGCACGCCTGCGCCACCTGGCGCAGGGGCATGAACAGGCCGACTACCTGCTGTTTGCTGCACAGGTGGCGCAGGCTCAACAGGCCTTGCTGCAACGCTTTCCCGTGCCGGCCGACGAGGTGCAGGCGGTGGTGGCCAACCTGGGCCCGCACGTGCCGTTGACGGCAGAGCGGCTGGCGCGCTCCGGCTACTGGCAGGCAGCCTTGCAGCAACTGATCGAGCAACTGATGCCTGGCGCCGGCCCGGTACTGGCCGATGCGCTGGCAAGCCTAGCCAACACGCCCCCTGAGCAACGCGAGGCGGCGGCTGACCACCTGCTGCAGGGCCGCTACGACCAGGTAAACAGCGGCCAGGCCGTGCTTCTGTGGGCGGCGTTGATGCTGTACGCCGGCCAACTGGCTGCGGCTCTGCCGGTCACGGCCAAGGCCGCAGTGGGCGAACATCGCCAGTATTGCCCGGTGTGCGGCAGCGCCCCCATCGCCAGCGTGATCATGACCGGCAAGCGCAACGGCTTGCGCTACCTGCACTGCAGCCTGTGCGAAAGCCGCTGGCACATGGTGCGGGCTAAATGCAGCAATTGTGAACAGACCGGCAAGCTGGACTACTGGTCGCTGGACCGGCAGGCCAGCCCGGTGAAGGCCGAAAGCTGTGGTGACTGTGGCAGCTACCTGAAAGTGTTGTACGGCGAGCACGACCAGGGGCTGGAGGTGGTAGCCGATGACCTGGGTTCGCTGGTGCTCGATGCAGAAATGCAGCGAGAAGGGTTTGCCCGTAGCAGCTTCAACCCGTTTCTGTTCCCGGGTTGAATGCGGGTGGGGCCGCATTACCGGCCCCACCCAGCCTCAACGCGCAGCCGGTTCGAACAATGTCACGGCCGTCGCATCCACGGCCTTCGGTAGCAACCCCTCACGGTAGAACGCATCGGCAATCTGCTGTTGCTCCAACAGGTTTTCCGGCCTCACCGGCTGCACGTCATAGCTGCGCCGGGCGTTGGCCTGCTGCACCGTCGCGCTGTCCAGGTTGCCCCACAAAGGCCCCAGAATCCGCGCTGCCGCCACGGGGTTGGCTTTGGTCCAGGTGCCCACGTCGCGCAGGGCCAGGTACACCTGCTGCAACACCTGTGGGTGCGCCTGGGCATAGTCGCTGCCCGCCAGGTAATAGCGCTGGTAGCTGGCCAACTGACTGCCATCAGCCAGAACCCGTGCGTTTTGCTGACGCTGGGCACTGGCGACGTACGGGTCCCAGGTCACCCAGGCGTCCACCTTGTGGTTCTCGAAGGCCGCGCGGCCATCGGCAGGGATGAGGTAAGCCGGGGTGATGTCCTTGAAGGTCAGCCCGGCCTTGGCCAGCGCCTGGATCAACAGGTAATGGCTGCCCGCCGCCTTGGTGACAGCAACACGCTTGCCCTTTAGATCAGCCAGTGTGCGGAGCGGCGAGTCCGCCGGCACCAGAATGGCCTGGGCAGTGGGCGACGGTGCTTCCCGGGCAAAGTAGGTGAGCCTTGCGCCGGCGGCCTGGGTGAACACCGGCACCGTGTCAGCCACGTCAGCCGACAGGTCCACATTGCCCAGGTTCAGTGCTTCGAGCAGCGGCAACCCACTGGGGAACTCGTGCCAGCTGACGCGTATGCCCTGCGTACTCAGGCGTTGTTCCAGGCTGCCACGGGCCTTGAGCAAGGTAATCAGGGTAGAGGACTTCTGGTAGCCAATCCGCAGGGTCTGCTCGGCGCTGGCCAGGTTCGGCAGCAAGGCACTGGCCAGCAACGCCAGGCACATTTGGCGCAGTTTATTCAAAGGCATGTACGTCTCCGGTTCAGGGTTGCTTGGCCAGTGGGCCGTTGGCGGGCACGGTGAAGCCTGTGGCGAATGTGGGGGCGACGTCCAGGCGCTGACTCATCAGCCCGTGGGCGTGATAGAAGTCGGCGGTGTCTTGTTGCTCGCCGATGGTCTGCGGGTCGATGACCTGCCAATGCAACCGCCGGCGCTCGAACTGCAGGCGGGCCGCCTCTTGCGGGAAACCGATGATCGCCGCCAGGGTTTTCGAGTAGCTGTCCAGGTGCTGGTAGGCCCACCCTTGTGCGCCTGCAAGGCGGTTCAGGTAGTCCTGCAGTGCCTCACGCTTGGCCACCTGCCCCAGCGCTTGATCGGTGGCTGCCAGAAAGCTGTTGCCGCTGGAAAGCCCACGCCCGTTTACCAGCACCCTGCCCTGCCCGCTGGTTTCTGCCAGCGCCGTGTAGGGCTCCCAGGTCGACCAGGCATCTACCGAACCGTTGGCCAGGGCGATCTTGGCATCCACCGGCCCCAGGAAGCGGAACTCCACGTCCTTGTCACTGAGGCCTGCCTGGTCCAGTGCCTTGAGGGCGAGGTGGTGGCCTATGGAACCGCGGCCGGTTGCGATGCGCTTGCCCTTGAGCTCGGCGGCACTGTGCAACGGTGCATCGGGGCGCACCAGCAAGGCCGTGCCGTAGGGGTCGGACTTGTCCACGGCAATGGCCTTTACCGGCGCACCCGAAGCCAGCACGAACAACAGCGGGGCATCGCCGATGATGCCTGCATCAATGGCCCCCGCATTCAGCGCTTCGGCAAGCGGGGCCGCAGCGGGGAACTCGGCCCAGCGGATGTCATACGGCAGGTCGCGCAACGCATCGGCGGCCTCCAACTGGGCACGCATGTTGCCCTTCTGGTCACCAATGCGCAGGGTCAGCCGCTCGCTGGCGCCGGCATGGGCCGCTACCAGCAGCGCAGCTGCCAGGGTGAGCAGTTTGGATCGGAATGGCATGGTGGTCCTCAGCAATTGCAGCAGCGCAGGGTGCGCCGGGGATACCGACTCTAACCAATCGTGAAAAATAGATTAAATTGATTTTAGGAATAACCTAATATGCATAATTCATTATCACGCCGGGGCTTGCGTGTAACATGGCAGGCATTACGCTAATGCCCGATTATGCTAATCCCTTATTTCCCGCCCAATCTGGTGAACACAGCTCATGAAAATCGATGATATGGACGCCTTCGTCGCGGTCATTCGTTGCCAGTCCACCAACCTTGCTGCAGAGGCGCTGCAACTCACCCAGCCGGCGATCACCCGGCGCTTGCAGAACTTCGAGGAAGACTTGGGGGCCACCCTGCTCGACCGCCAGACCAAGCCGCTGAAGCCCACGCCCATGGGGCTGCGGGTATACGAGCAATGCAAGGCGATCCTGCGCGAGATCGACTCATTGCGTGAGCTGGTGGCCAACGATGGCGCGCCCTCCGGCACCTTGCGCCTGGGTGTACCGCAAACCCTGGGTGATGTGGTGTTGCTCCAGGCATTGGCGCAAATCCGCGAGGTGTACCCGCAACTGCGTACTCAAGTGAGCAGTGGTTGGGGCAGCAGCCTGGTAACGCGCATGGAAAACGGCGAACTGGATGCCGCTGCCGCGTTGTTTCCGCCAGGCAAGATCTTCCCCGAGGGCATTGCCAGCCGCTCGATCGGACGCATGCCGCTGAAAGTGGTGGCAGCCAGAAGCGGCGCCAGCAAGCGCAGCTACAAGCTCAGGGACTGCTACACCCGCGGCTGGGTGCTCAACCCCGACGGTTGCGGCTTCCGCGCCGGCTTGCAGCGCGCCTTGAGCGAACAGGGCCTGAGCCTTTCGATCAATCTGGAAACCTTCGGCACCGAGCTGCAACTGGGCCTGGTTGCCGATGGCCAGGGCCTTGGGCTGGTGCCAGAGCCGCTGCTGCAGGCCAGCCGCCACCGCGACGCACTGGAAGTGCTCAATGTCAGTGATTTCAAGCCACAGGTGGACTTGTGGCTGTTCCACCCGCGCTACCTGGGCAACCTGCAGGACCCGGTCGAACTGTTCGGAACCGTGGCCGGGCAACAGCTGCTTGAGTAAAAATCGCTAAGCTTTAAATGCAATTTGCGCATAAAAATAAACAATTGAAATTATAAAAACAAATAATTAGCTTAGAACAAATAAGCCTTTTACAGCGCTCATCCATAAGAATACGGTCTTAGCCATACACCGTCATTCAGGGATGAAGCCCCATGAGTCACCCGTCCGACAGCGCCCTTGCAGAGCTGACACTGGCGCTCGCAGCCAACGCCGAACGCTATGACCGCAGTGCCAGCTTTCCTCAGGACAACTTCGACCTGCTGCACCGCCATGGCCTGTTGGCCCTGACGGTACCCACGGCGCTGGGCGGCGGCGATGCAGACCTCGTCACCACTCGGCGGGTGATCGGTGCCGTGGGCAAAGGTGACCCTGCCACCGCCCTGATTCTGGTGATGCAGTACCTGCAACACGCTCGCCTGCAGGCCAATACGCAGTGGCCGGAGCACCTGCGCCAGCGCGTGGCGCGGGATGCCGTGCAGCACGGCGCGCTGATCAATGCCTTGCGCGTCGAGCCCGAACTGGGCACCCCGGCCCGCGGCGGCTTGCCTGGCACCGTCGCCCGCCGCAGCGCCGCTGGTTGGCGCGTCAGTGGGCAAAAAATCTACTCAACCGGCAGCCATGGCCTGACCTGGATGCTGGTGTGGGGCCGCACGGATGAAAGCGACCCGCGCGTAGGCGGCTTCCTGGTGCACCGCGATACCCCGGGTATCACCATCGTCGACGACTGGGACCACCTGGGCATGCGGGCTACCTGCAGCCACGAGGTTCGCTTCGATGACGTGCAGATTCCGCTGGACCACGCCGTGGCCCTGAGCCCCGCCAGCGCCCCCACCGCCGACCTCGATCCCCAGAGCCTGCTATGGATGGCGGTACTGCTGCCTGCCGTTTACGACGGCATAGCCCAGGCTGCACGCGACTGGCTGGCAGGGTTTCTGAACCGGCGCGCACCCTCGAACCTGGGCGCGCCACTGGCCAGCCTGCCGCGCTTCCAGGACGTTGTGGGGCGTATCGATACCTTGCTGTTCGCCAACCGCAGCCTGCTGGATTCGGCCGCCGCCGGCTTCATCGACCCGCTGCATGCCGGGCAGATCAAGCACCTGGTTAGCGCCAATGCCATCGGCGCTGTCGAGTTGGCAATCGAAGCCGCCGGCAACCCCGGCTTGTCACGGCGCAACCCGCTGGAGCGGCACTACCGCGACGTGCTCTGTAGCCGTATCCATACCCCGCAGGATGACGTGATCTTCGCCCAGGCCGGCCGCGCCACTCTCGCCCAGGCCACGCCATGAACGCGCCAACCACCGCCCTGCGTAACACATGCCGTCATTGATTACTGGAGCCCCACCATGAACGCCCTGTCCGCCATAAGCCCTGTCGCCGAACATGTCCGCGACCGCGTCAGCCCCGAGGAATGGGAGGTACGGGTAAAACTGGCCGCCGCCTACCGCCTGGCCGCCCTGTTCCGTTGGACGGACCATATCTACACGCACTTCTCGGCCCGCGTGCCCGGCCCGCACGAACACTTCCTGATCAACGCCTTCGGCCTGCTGTTCGACGAAATCACCGCGTCCAACCTGGTGAAGGTGGATGTGGACGGCACCCTGATCGATGACCCGCTGGGGTTGGGGATCAACCAGGCCGGTTACGTGATCCACAGCGCCATCCACCGCGCCCGGCCTGACCTTGCTGCGGTGCTGCACACCCACACCCGTGACGGCGCCGCGGTATCGGCACAACGCGACGGCCTGCTGCCCATTTCCCAGCATGCTTTGGCGTACTACAGCCGCGTGGTGTACCACGAGTACGAAGGCGTGGCGCTGGACCTGGACGAGCAGCAGCGGCTGGTCGCCAACCTGGGTGACAGCAACATCCTGATCCTGCGCAACCACGGGCTGCTCACCGGGGGCATCAGCGTGGAGCACGCCTTCCGGGAGCTGCATGGCCTGGAGCGGGCCTGCAACATCCAGATTGCCGCGCAGGCAGGCGGCAATGACCAACTGCGCCATGCCTCGCCTGCCGCCATCGCCAAGGTCCACGAACAATCCAAGCGTTTTTCCGACGGCAAGGGCGAAGGCATCCAGCGGCACTGGGATGCGCTGATCCGGCAACTGGACCGCGAAGGCCGCGCGTATCAGGACTGATTCAAGCACTACCTGCCCTGCCACTGAAGGATCACCCCATGCCCACCTTGCACCGCCTGTTCGCCATCGGTTCACTGGCTCTGGCCCTGGCTGCCTGCTCGCCCACTGACAACACAGCCGCAGACAAAACCCTGCGTATCGCTTTCTGGGGTGACAACACCACCCTGGTGAGCGTCGACCCGTTCCAGGTTTACTGGCTGGAGCACCGCGTGCTGCTGCGCAACGTGGTGGAATCGCTCACCGACCAGGACCCGGACAGCGGTCGCATCATCCCCTGGCTGGCCCAGCGTTGGGAGGTTTCGGCAGATGCCTTGAACTACACCTTCCACCTGCGCCAGGACGTGACCTTCAGCAATGGCGAGCGCTTTGATGCCCACGCCGTCAAGACCGCCTTCGACAGCAACAAGGCCTTCGCCACCCAGTTGCCTGCCACCTTCGGCGCCACCTACCTGGCGGGCTATGACCACGCCGAGGTGCTCGACGACTTCACCGTGCGGCTGGTGTTGTCCAAGCCCAACGCAGGCTTTTTGCAGGCCACCTCCACCACCAACCTGGCAGTGCTGGCGCCGGCCTCCTATCGGCTTACGGCGCAAGAGCGCTCGTTGGGCAAGATCATCGGCACCGGGCCGTTCGTGCTCGACCACTACACCCCTGAAGTGGGCGCCCGCCTGACCCGGCGCGCCGACTACGCCTGGGCGTCGGCCAACGTACACAACAAGGGCCCGGCGCACGTGGAGGCAGTGGACATCAGCTACATCCCCGAAGAAAGCGTGCGCAACGGCCTGTTCCTGCAGGGCAAGGCCGACATCCTGTGGCCACGCAACCCATTCTCCGAGGTAGACCTCAACCTGCTGCAAAGCAAGGGCGCCACCATCCAGAGCCGCTCGCTGCCTGGCCCTGCCCTGAACCTGTACCCCAACACCCGCAACGGCCGGCTGCTGGGCGACCGCCAGGTGCGCCTGGCACTGCAGAAGGCCATCGACCGCACCAGCTACGCCCATACCGTCTACAACACTGCCTTCCCTGTGGTCACTGGCGTGTACGACGTCACCACCCCCTTCTTCAAGCCCCAGGCCGAAAAACTGGCCTACGACCCTAAAGCGGCAGAACAGCTGCTTGACGCCGCAGGCTGGCACAAAGGCGACGACGGCTACCGGCACAAGAACGGCCAGCGCCTGACCTTGCGCTACAACCTCACCCCGGCTGAAAGCGCAGGCGACGTGCTGGTGCAGGACCAGTTGCGCAAAGTGGGCATCGACCTGCGGCTGAACGTGTTGACCCGTGCCGAATGGGTGGCGGGCAATGCCTCGGGCAACTACGACCTGACCTCCACCTACATGACCCGCGCCGACCCCATCATCCTGCAGACCATTCTGGACCCCAGGGCGGCCAACAGCGCCACCCTGGCCACCAACACCTACGCGCCGGCCACCCTGGCCAAAGCCCAGGCGCTGTTCGACACCGGCATCACCGCCACTGCCGAACCGCAGCGGGCGCACGCCTATGGCCAACTGCAGGACCTGCTGGTTGATGAAGCCTCTGCGTTTCCTCTCTACGAACGCGTGTGGCAAGCCGCTACCGCAGCACGTGTGAAAGACTTCCGCTGGACCGCCGAAGGCTTCGCGCTGCTCAGTGACATCCAGGTGGCCCAGCCATGAAGGGCTACCTGGCAGGCCGCCTGGCACAGGCCGTACTGGTGCTGTGGGGGGCGTACACCCTCGCCTACTTCATCCTCTACCTGCTGCCGGGCGACACCCTGGCAATCATGCTCAGTGCGTCGGGCATGGAAGCCGACGGCCTGTCGCCCCAGGAACTGGCGCAGGCAAGGGCATTCTACGGGCTGGACAAGGGGGTGTTCGAGCAGTACTTCGCCCTGCTGTGGGGGGCGCTGCAGGGCGACCTTGGCCAGTCGCTGTCGCTGGGGCGGCCGGTCACCGCGCTGCTGGCTGAACGCCTGCCGCAGACCCTGGCGCTGGCCGGCACCGCTATCGGGCTCTCTCTGCTGGCCGGGGGCGGCCTGGCCTACCTCACTGCCTATGTGCAGTGGCGGCCGCTGAAGGCTGCACTGGCGCGCCTGCCGTCGCTAGGGTTCTCGGTGCCGGTGTTCTGGATGGGCCTGCTGTTGATCCAGGTGTTCGCCTTCGGCCTGGGCTGGTTCCCGGCCACCGGCAGCCAGGGCATGGCCAGCCTTGTGCTGCCGGCCATCACCCTGGCCATTCCCAGCGCGGCCGTGTATGCCCAGGTACTGCAGCGCGGCTTCCAGGAGGTATGGCAGGAGCCTTACATCGCCACCGCGTTCGCCAAGGGCTTGAGCCGCGCCCAGGTGCAGGCACGCCATGGCCTGCGCAACGCCGCGCTGCCGCTGCTCACGCTGGTGGGCCTGCAGGTGGGCAATACGGTGTCAGGCGCGGTGCTGGTCGAAACCATCTTCTCGCGCAATGGCGTAGGCCGGCTGGCCCAGGAAGCGGTGCTGCGCCAGGACATTCCGGTGGTGCTGGCAATCGTCGCGGTATCGGCCGCCGCGTTCGTGGTGGTGAACCTGATCGTGGACCTGCTGTACCCGTACCTGGACCCGCGCATCACCCACACTGCCAAGGTAACCTGACATGACCGTCGACATCCCCCTGCCCCCCATCGAAGCCGTGCCCGCTACACGGGGTAGCACCCGTCACGCCGGGCGGACCGCTACGCCGTGGCAGCGCCGTACGCGGCTGCAACGCACCGTGCAGGCCCTGGCGCCTTTGCTGCGCAAACCTGGTTTCAGCCTGGCCCTGCTGGTGGTGGTGTTTGCGCTGCTCGCTGCACTGGCGCCGCAGGTGCTGACCGGTTTCGACCCGTACGCCACCTCGCCGGCCGACAAGCTGGTCGCACCCAACGCTGTCCACTGGTTTGGTACTGACGAGCTCGGCCGCGACCTCTATACCCGGGTGGTATACGGCGCACGCCTGTCCATATTGGCTGCGCTGCTGGCGGTGGCCATTGCGCTGGTTGGTGGCCTGGGCCTGGGCGTGCTGGCGGGGTTCGCCGGGGGGCGCACCGATGCGCTGCTGATGCGCCTGGTCGACGTGTTGCTGGCGCTGCCCGGCCTGTTGCTGGCACTGGCCATCGTCACCGCCATCGGTTTTGGCACAGTGCAGGTAGCAGTGGCCGTTGGCGTCGGCATCCTGCCGGGCTTTGCCCGCACCACACGCGGCGAAGTGCTGCGCATCAAGACCCTTCCCTATGTAGAGGCGGCACGGCTAGGGGGCGCCAGTTGGGTGCGCACGCTGTGGCGCCACGTGCTGCCCAATGCCTGGGGGCCCGTGGCGGTGCTCGCAACGCTGGACTTCGGTGCAGCCATCCTGGCCACCGCCGGGCTCAGCTTCCTGGGTTTTGGCGCCGCGCCGCCGGCTGCGGAATGGGGCACGCTGATCGCCAACGGCCGGCACTTCCTCATCACAGCGCCGTGGGTATCCCTGCTGCCAGGGCTGTTTGTGGTGGCGGTGGTGTTCAGCCTCAACCACCTGGCGCGCAGCGCCGAGGAGCACGCACGATGAGCCGCCCACCCTTGGTAGAAGTGCGTGACCTTGCCGTGAGCTACAGCGTGGCCGGTGAGCGTGTAGAGGCATTGAAACAGGTGACATTCAGCCTGGCACCTGGCGAGACACTGGCCATCGTTGGCGAATCCGGCTCGGGCAAGTCGACCTTGGCCAACGCCTTGCTGGGGTTGCTGCCGGGCAATGCCCGTGTCGACCAGGGCCAGGTGTGGGTGGAGGGGGTCGACGTGGCCCACGCCAGCGAGCGTACCTGGCGCACAGTGCGCGGGCGGACCGTCGGCCTGGTGCCGCAAGACCCGATGGTCAGCCTCAACCCTACCCTGCGCATTGGCCGGCAGATCGCCGAGGCGCTGGTGCTGGCCCGGGGCCGACGCTACCGGGGCGTGGACGCCGACGTGCAGGCCCTGTTGGCCCAGGTAGGCCTGGACGACCCCACCTTGCGCGCCAGGCAGTACCCGCATGAGCTGTCTGGCGGTATGCGCCAGCGGGTGCTGATTGCCATCGCCCTGGCCGGAGAACCACGCCTGATCATTGCTGACGAGCCCACCAGCGCCCTGGATGTGACCGTGCAACGGCGCATTCTCGATCACTTGCAGCAGCTGACGGCTGAACGGGGTATCGCGCTGCTGATCATTACCCACGACCTTGGTATGGCCTGTGACCGCGCAGACCGCCTGCTGGTGATGAAACAGGGTGAACCGGTGGAGCTGGCCACGCCCCAGCAGGTGCTATGGGGCGCCCAACAGCCCTACACACGTGCCCTGCTCAATGCCGCACCGGCTTTCGTCCCACGGCGCCGGCCCCGCGCCCAACCGGGCCAGCCGTTGCTGCGCCTGCACAACGTGGGCAAGCAGTTCGCACTGCCTGCACCCGCGGGCACGTTCACCGCGCTGCAGGGCCTGAGCCTGAGCCTGCATGCCGGGCAAACCCTGGCCATCGTTGGCGAATCGGGCTCCGGGAAAAGCACGGCGCTGCGTATCGCCCTTGGCCTGGAACCCCCCAGCACAGGGCACGTGGAATATTCAGGTGTGGATGTGAGCGGCTACAGCTGGCGGCAGTTCCGCCCCCTGCGCCGGCGCGTTCAGCTGGTGCAACAAAACCCATTCGCCGCCCTTGACCCGCGCTTCACGGTGTACGACAGCATCGTCGAGCCGCTGGTCGCCTTTGGCCTGCTCAAAGGCCCGGCACTGGAGCACAAGGCCGTCGAGCTGATTCGCCGGGTGGGCCTGCCCGAGCAGTTCCTGGACCGCTTGCCGCGCGAGCTGTCCGGCGGCCAGCGCCAACGGGTGGCCATCGCCCGTGCACTGGCCCTGGCGCCCGAGGTGCTGTTGCTGGACGAGCCGGTCAGTGCCCTGGATGTGTCGGTGCAGGCGCAGATTCTTGCACTGCTGGACGACCTGCAGCGCGAGTTGAAGGTGGCGTATGTGCTGGTCTCCCACGACCTGGCCGTGGTCGCCAGCATGGCCGACCAGGTACTGGTGCTACGCCAAGGCCAGGTGGTTGAACAAGGGCCGGCAGCCCAGGTGCTGGGCCACCCGGGCCACCCCTATACCCAAGCCCTGATAGCAGCGATACCCGGGCATTCACGCAGCGTACTGCCCGTGGCGGTCTGACCCACCGGCAGTGGCCGCCACACCGAGCACTCACCTCATGCGCTGCCGTGGAGCACGCATGAGTTTCCCATCCGTAACGCAGGAGCACTTTGCATGAGCCTCGAATTCATCGGCCTGATCGGCCCACAGGAAAGCAGCGAATCCCAGGCACCCCGTGGCCCGGTGGTGGACCTGGCGTTCATCAAGGCCTTCGCCCAGGCCCAAGAGTACGCAGGCTTTGACAAGGCGCTGCTGGCGGTGAGCACCAGCGCCCCCGACTCACTGATCCTGGCCAGCTACGTGGCAGCCGTCACCGAGCGCATCGGCCTGCTGGTGGCGCACCGCCCAGGTTTTCAGGCGCCAACTTTCGCCGCGCGCCAGTTCGCTACCTTGGACCAGCTCAGCCGCGGCCGAGCCGCTATCAACGTCATTACCGGTGGCGACAGTGGTGACCTGCAGCGCGATGGCGACTTCCTCGACAAGGATGCCCGCTATGCCCGCACTGACGAGTACCTGGACGTGCTGCGCAAAACCTGGACCCAACAGCAACCGTTCGACCACGCCGGTACCCATTACCGGGTGGAAGACAACCTCACGCTGGTGAAACCGGTTGGCCAGTTGCCCGTGTACTTTTCCGGCGCGTCGGACGCGGCCGTGGAAGTGGCCGCCAAACATGCCGACGTGTACATGATGTGGGGCGAACCGCTGGAACAGGTGCGCGAGCGCATTGCGCAGGTACGCAAGGCGGCGGCCCGCTACGGCCGGGAGAACCACATCCGCTTCAGCCTGTCGTTGCGGCCGATCCTGGGGGCCACCGAAGAAGAAGCCTGGGCCCGTGCCGAGCGGATTCTGGCCGATGCCCAGAACGTTATCGGCATCCGCCAGGGCAACCGCCGCGAAAAGAACTTCGGCCGCAGCAACATCGGCTCCGAACGCCTGGTGCAGTTGGCCAGCCAGCGCAAGGTGCATGACACCCGCCTGTGGACCGAGATTGCCGCCCTCGGCGGCGGCGCTGGCAACTCCACGTCGCTGGTAGGTACGGCCGAGCAGGTGGCCGAGGCAGCCCTGGCCTATTACGACCTGGGCGTGACCACCTTCCTGTTCCGCGGGTTCGAGCAATTGCGCGATGCCGTGGACTATGGCCAGCACCTGATCCCACGCATCCGTGCGCTGGTGGCACAACGGGAAGCCAGCCTGGGCACCCGCAGCGCCTGAAACGGCGCAACCCCGTGGTAGGCCAGCCCAGCCCCTACAGGAACGGCGCCGTTCCTGTAGGGGTGGCGAGCGCCGCAAAAAGGCCGACAACGGCCCCCTGAACACCGCAAACCTTGAATCGCCAGGCCCATGAGGCGCCTGGCGCCTACCCCCCTGCGTGCTTTTCGAGGACATGATGCCCAAACCCCCTTTCATCGCCTTGCCACTGGCCTGCCTGCTTGCGCCCCTGGCCAATGCCGAACCCGCCCCCGAGGACCCACGCCTGGATACCGTCACGGTGATCTCCACCGGCATGCGCGGCAACCAGCGCACCGTGGCCGACAGCCCCGCCGCCATCGACGTCATCAGCAGCGAGCAACTGCTGCGTACCGGCCGCGCCGAGCTGTCGGAGGCCATCGCCAGGCTACTGCCGTCGTTCAACTTCGGTACCAACATCGCCGGCTTTCAGTCCGGTGTGCGGCCCTTGAGCAATCGCAGCCTGGGCCCGGCGTACACCCTGGTGCTGGTCAACGGCAAGCGGCGTCACAACAGCGCCGTACCGGCGAGCGGCTCGACAGACAACAGCGGGGCCAATGCCGTCGATATCGACATGATCCCGGTGAGCGCGGTGTCGCACATCGAGGTACTGAAAGACAGCGCTGCAGCCCAGTACGGCTCCGATGCCGTGGCCGGAGTGATCAACATCATCCTCAAGAACGCCAGCAGCGGAGGCCATTACGAAAGCAGTTATGGCCAGCTGTACAGTGGCCAGGGCGAAACCCTCAAGCTGGCCGGGGACCAGGGTTTCGTGTTGGGTGATGGTGGCTTCCTGCACTTGTCGGGCGAGGCGCGCAAGCGAGGTACCGCCAGCTGGATCGACAAGGCAGCGCCCGGCTACCGCGCCTATTTCGAAGATGACCGCCAGGCCACCTGGGACCGCCGCGCCGTGAAGAACGGCGACCCCGACCTGCGCGCCTTCAACCTGGGCTACAACGCCGAACTGCCCCTGAGCGATGACCTGAAGCTCTACTCGTTCGCCACCTATGCAGAACGCAAGCTCGAGGCCTACAACAACTACCGGCTGCCCAACAGCAATGCGTCCATCCCCGAGCTGTTCCCTGACGGCTACTACCCGCTCAACAATATCAAGGACACCGACTACCAGTGGCTGCTCGGGGCAAAAGGGGCTGCCGGCAACTGGGACTGGGACCTGTCCACCAGCTACGGGCGCAACAAGAACCAGCAGTCCAGCGACCTCACCATCAACCCCACTTACGGCCCCGCCTCGCCCACGTCCTTCGACGACCTGGCCACCCTGCAATTCGACCAGTGGGTCAACAACCTCGACATCACCCGCGCGTTCGACAGTGTGTTCGGGCTGGCCGTACCCACCCGCGTATCGGCTGGCCTGGAACATCGCTGGGAGCGTTTTCGCACGTTCGCAGGCGACCCGCTGGCCTACAGCGTGGGGCCCTACACCTACCCGGCAACGCTGGCCGATGGCAGGCCAAACCCGCTGTATGCACTGGCCAGGGGCCAGACCGCAGTGGGTGCCCAGGCGGCGCTGACCATTCGCCCGGAAGATGAAGCGGACGTCAAACGCAACAACTACGCCGCCTACCTCGACCTGGGGTTCGACCTGTCACCGCGCTGGTACCTGGGCACGGCAGCGCGGTTCGAGCACTATGACGACGAGTCGGGCAACACGGCCAGCTTCAAGCTCAATTCACGCTACGCCCTCACCGACACGCTGGCCGTGCGCGGCACATTGGGTAGCGGCTTTCGGGCCCCTTCGCTGACCCAGTCGGGCTACACCGTCAGCGACAACCGCACCGCGCTGGATGCCGATGGCAATGTGGTGCCCGCGCTGCGGCGCACCGTAGCCCCGGGCAGCGCCGCAGCGCAGGCCTTCGGCGGTGGCACCCTGGACCCGGAAAAGTCGCGCAACGCAGGCCTGGGCATTACCTGGCAGCCGGCACGCCGCACCAGCGTGACCCTGGATACCTACCTGATCGACATCGATGACCGCATTCTGCTTACCGAAAACCTCTACGACCGCGCCGGCGGTGCAGGCGCAGTGGGCGACATGCTTGCATCACTCGGCCTGGCCCGCACCACCTGGATCAACTACTACACCAACGCGTTCGACACCCGTACCCGCGGGCTGGACCTGGTGGCCGACCACACCAGCGAGTTCGGTGCCATGGGCGATGTTCGCTGGACCCTGGGCTTCAACTGGAACAAGACCACCGTGCGCGGTACCCGTGGCACGCCACAAGCGCTGGCGGATGCGGGCATTCAGGTAGTCGGGCATGGCCGTGAGGGCGACCTGGTGGCGGCCTCACCGAAAACCAAGTGGGTACTGGGGGGGCAATGGCTGCTGGGCAATTTCACCGGCACCTTGCAGACCACCCGCTACGGCAAGGTAGAGACCTGGCAGCAGAACGCCGCGCAGGACCGCAGCTTCGGCGCCAAATGGATCACCGACCTGGACCTGTCCTATCTGCTGTTCGACAGCCTTACCCTGAGCCTGGGCGGCACCAACATCTTCAACGTGCGGCCTGACAAGAATGGGGTCTACAACCCCAACGGCAACCAGGCCGCCTATGGCAACCCACCCTTCCATCCCGGCGGCGGCTACTGGTACACCAAGCTGGCCTACGATTTCTAAGGCAGGGGCTGGAATGGTTGAAGGCCGCATTGCGGCCTTCAGTGCACTAGCGGCTGAAACGCGGAATGCTCAGCCCAAGGCTTTCGCGCAGCGTCGTGCCCTCATAAGCATTGCGGTAGACGCCCCGCTCCTGCAACAGCGGCACGACCTCTTCGGTGAAGCGGCGGAACTGCTCCGGGTGGCCAATGTAGATATTGAAACCGTCCAGGGCTCGCGCTTCGAACCAGTGCGCCATCTTCGCCGCCACGGTCTGGGCCGAGCCCACAAATGCCCCGGGGCGCAACTGGCGCCCGAACTCGATGGCCTGGCGCAGGGTGAACCTCTTGTCCCGCGCCTGATCGGCGATGCGCTTGGCGTTGGTGAAGAAGCTACTGCGCGCATGCTCCAGGCTTTGCTGGGGGAAGGGAGCGTCGAGGTCGTACTGGGTGAAATCATGCCAACCGAAGTTACGGCCAAACTCTTTCAAGGCCAGGTCGAAACTGTGGTCGGCCTGGTGGTAATGGCGCTCGATCTCACGGGCGTGCTCATCGCTGTCACCCACGTAGATTTCCGCGCCCGGCAGCACCAGCAACTGGTCCGGGTCGCGCCCCAAGCGTGCCGCGCGCCCCTTGATGTCACGGTAGAACGCCTGGCCCTGTTCGATGCTGGCAGCATGGGTAAACACCACATCGGCGGTGGCAGCCCCCAGGTCACGCCCCTGTTCCGAGTCCCCTGCCTGGAAGATCACCGGTTGCCCTTGAGGCGAGCGCTGGATGTTGAGCGGGCCGACCACCGAAAAGTGCGCCCCCTGATGATTCAAGGCGTGCAGCTTCGAGGGGTCGAGGAACCGCCCGCTGGCCCGGTCGCGGGGGAACGCGCCTTCCTCGTACGACTGCCACAACCCCTGCACCACCTGCACATGCTCCTGGGCGCGCGCATAGCGGGTGTCGTAGTCGTAATGCTCATCCAGGCCATAGTTGCCAGCCGTTCCGGCATCACCACTGGTGACCACGTTCCAGCCGGCGCGCCCTTTGCTGATCAGGTCCAGCGAAGCCAGCCGGCGGGCAACGTTGTACGGCGCGTTGTATGAGGTGGTCAACGTGCCTACCAGGCCGATATGGCGGGTGCTTACCGCCAGGGCCGAGAGCAGTGTCAGGGGCTCCAGGCGGTTGAGGTAGTGCGAGGGCGAGCCGGGGGTGATGTACTGGCTGTCAACGATGAAGACCAGGTCGAACAGCGCGGCCTCGGCTTGCCGGGCTATATCGATGTACCAATCGATGTTGACGCTGGCGTCGGTGGGCAGCGCCGGGTCCAGCCACAGGTTGTGCCGGCCGGGGCCACCGCAACCCATGGTCAGGGCGCCAAGCTTGATCTGTCGTTTGCTCATGGGAATCCTTGCAAGGGGTGATGACCGGTTCAATGGTTGCTGGCCTGGGGCTGGGCGATCGCTGCCGTGAACGAGGTGTCGAACAGGGTTGCTGCGGGGTAGGCCTTGATCAGGCCGAGCCCGGCGAAGAAGTCCACGGTGGTCTGTGCGTCTGCGATCACCTGCGGGTCGAGCGGGGCCAGGTCGGTACGTGCGCGGGCGAACCAGGCGCGGGCAATATCTGCGTCGGCACGGGTGCGTTTGGCCCAGTCATCGGCATAGGCCTCGGTGTTGGCCGGGTTGCCGAGGGCCCAGTCACGGGCTTTTTTCAGGCGGTGCAGGAAGTCGGCGATCTGTGGGCGCTTGTGCTCGATCGCCTTGCTGTTGGCGACCACGAAGCTCTGCGCCGGGATGATCCCTTCGGCTGTGGCCAGTACCCGTGCGCCATGGCGCTCCTGCTGGGTGACGTAGGGTTCCCACGTGGCGATCACGTCTACGGAGCCGCCATCCAGGGCATGGGAGGCATCCAGCGCACTGAGGTAACGCAGTTCCAGCGCATCGCGCGGTACGCCCGCTTTGTCCAGGGCGCTGAACAGTAATTGCTGGCTCCATGAGCCTTTCCAGATGGCCGCGCGCTTGCCGCGCAGGTCCTGCAGGCTGTGTATGGCCGAGTCCTTGCGTGCCAGTATGGCCACCCCTTCGAGGTTCTGCCGGCTGACCGCGATCACCTTGATCGGCGCACCCAGGGCCCCCAGGAACAGCGGCGGCGCATCGCCCAGCAGGCCGACGTCCAGGCTGCCCACGTTTAGGGCTTCGGCGACCGGGGAGCCCGCCGTGAACTGCTTCCACTCCAGGGTATAGGGCAGGTCGTCGAGCACGCCGGCGGCTTCCATCACCGCGCGGGCGTTGTAGCTCTGATCGCCTACTACCAGGGTCTGGGCAGCAGCGGCAACGCTCAGGGAAGACGCCAACAGGGTGGCGGCCAATCGCTTGAAATAACGCACGTACGTCTCCAGGGCCCATCAGGGCCTGTAAGGCGATCCGCGCGTGCGGTCTCGTCAGGGTGAATGATCAAGCCAGGTGGCAGCGCCACGCTTGATCGAACAGGGCATTGTGGGGGGATTTGAAAGCATGAAAGGCCATCTGTAAATGCATTATTTGCATATTAGCTTATGAATATTTTGCATTTTGATTATAGATGGCCCCTTTGCTAGGGTTTACCCAACCTTACGCCGAAGAGCCCCTGTCATGAGCCACCCCTTGCGCACGGAACGCTTGCGCCACTTCATCGACAGCCTGGCCGGGCTGTTGGACCGGCAACCGGATGAAGCCACCCTGTTGCGGCATGCCCAGCCCCTGCTGGCTAACCTTGTCAGCCACGACGACTGGCTGCCAGACGACCTCGCCAGGCCTGACCCGCAGCGCTACCAGCAATACCTGCTGCACTGCGATTCACGCCAGCGCTTCTCTGTGGTGAGCTTCGTGTGGGGCCCGGGCCAGCGTACGCCAGTGCACGATCACCGTGTGTGGGGCCTGATCGGCATGCTGCGCGGTGCCGAGGACTCGCAAGGTTTCGTCCGCGACCCGGCAGGCGGGCTGCGCCCTGATGGCCCCGCCATACGCCTGTCGCCCGGGCAGGTGGAAGCGGTATCGCCCCAGGTGGGGGACATCCATCAGGTCAGCAATGCCTACACCGACCAGGTGTCCGTCAGTATCCATGTCTACGGGGCCAACATCGGCGCCGTCCGACGCGCCGTGTACAGCGAGGACGGTACCGAAAAGCCGTTCATTTCCGGTTACTCCAACCTTCACCTGCCCAATATCTGGGACCTGTCCAAAGAGAACCTTGCCCCATGAGCGCCGTCACCACCCGCCAATACACTGACATTCGCCGGGCCTTGCTGGCACGGCAGGAACTGGCCCTGCTGGACGTGCGCGAAGAAGACCCGTTCGCCCAGGCGCACCCACTGTTTGCCGCCAACATCCCGTTGTCGAAACTGGAACTGGAGGTGCTGGCCCGCATCCCACGGCGCGATACCGCCATTACCGTGTATGACAACGGCGAGGGCCTGGCCGAACAGGCTGCCCGGCGTTTGCTGGACCTCGGTTACCGCGACGTGGCCACCCTTGAAGATGGCCTGGCCGGCTGGCGGGCAGCGGGTGGCGAGCTGTTCCGCGACGTGAATGTACCCAGCAAGGCGTTTGGCGAGCTGGTCGAGAGCGTGCGCCATACCCCCTCGTTACCCGCTGAGCAGGTGCAGCAACTGCTGGTGCAAAACGCCAACGTGGTTGTGCTGGATGCGCGTCGCTTCGACGAGTACCAGACCATGAGCATCCCAGGCGGCATCAGCGTACCGGGTGCCGAACTGGTATTGCGCGTGGCAGAACTGGCGCCAGACCCTTCCACCCAGGTGATCGTCAACTGCGCCGGCCGCACGCGCAGCATCATCGGCACCCAGTCCCTGGTCAACGCAGGCATCCCTAACCCGGTAGCGGCCCTGCGCAACGGCACCATCGGCTGGACCCTGGCAGGTCAGGCCCTGGCCCACGGCCAAGCGCAACGTTTTGCCCAGGTGAGCGAAGGCACCCGCGCCCGCGCCGCACGCCAGGCCAGAGCAGTGGCTGACCGCGCCGGTGTACAGCGGCTCGGTCTTGACGGGCTGGCACGCTGGCAAGGTGAGCTTGCCCGTACCACCTACCTGTTCGATGTGCGTACACCTGAGGAGTACAGCGCCGGCCACCTCCCTGGCAGCCGTTCGGTGCCGGGTGGCCAACTGGTGCAGGAAACCGACCATGTCGCCAGCGTGCGGGGTGCCCGCATCGTGCTGGTGGACGACGACGGCGTGCGCGCCAACATGAGCGCCTCGTGGCTGGCGCAAATGGGCTGGGAGGTCGCAGTACTGGACGGCCTGGGCCAGCAGCACTTCAGTGCCCAGGGCGACTGGCAGCCACCGCTGCCGGCCGTGCCCACCGCCGATGAAATCGATCTTCGGCAACTGGTCCAGTGGCTGGATGAAGACGGCACCGTGGTGCTGGACTTCACCACCAGCGCCAACTACGTCAAACGCCACATCCCTGGCGCCTGGTGGGCGATCCGTGCGCAACTGCCCGAAGTGCTCGAACGCACGCCGGCGGCCCAACGCTACGTGCTGACCTGCGGCAGCAGCCTGCTGGCACGCTTCGCCGCCCAGGACCTGCGAGCGCTGACCCGTGCACCGGTGCATGTGCTCACGGGCGGTACTGCTGCCTGGATTGCGGCCGGAAAGCCGCTGGAAACGGGGGAAGCCCGGCTGGCCGTGGCCCGTAGTGATCGGTACCGCCGCCCTTATGAGGGCACGGATAACCCCCGGGAGGCGATGCAGGGCTACCTTGATTGGGAGTTTGGGCTGGTGGCGCAGCTTGAGCGGGACGGGACGCATGGGTTCCGGGTGATTTAGGCTGGAGGGCGGTGGGGCTGGGGGTGTACATCGTTAGGTTTGCAGCGCCTGTGAGACCGAGCGCCGCCCGCGCGGCGCATCGCGAGCTTTGCTCGCTCCTAC
>NZ_JACVVH010000060.1:0-26671 GCF_016647865.1 Pseudomonas sp. S60
TGCGGTGGGGATGGAAGGTGTTCGCCGTAACGTTGTTTGCGCCTGTGAAATCGAGCGCCGCCTGCGCGGCGCATCGCGAGCTTTGCTCGCTCCTACGGTGTTTCGGGCCAGTCACGCCTTTTTCATACGGCGCGTTACCGCGTCATGCCCAAAGTGGTCGCATCAATGGCCGAGGGGGAATTTGCGCAGAAATAAACAAGCACCTAGCCCCCCATTCACCTCAAGTACCACTACCCTCCAGATCCACCAGCACCGCCCCCTCACTCACCATCTCGCCTTCCTCACAGAACAACGCCTTCACCGTGCCGTCATGGGGCGCGCGAATGCTGTGTTCCATCTTCATGGCCTCCAGCACCACCAGTGCAGTCCCTGCCGTAACCTGCTGGCCGGGGGTGACCAGTACGCGCACGATACTGCCGTTCATGGGCGCGCCCAGCCCGCCCTGGTGGCCGTGGTTGGCCTCGGCTTCGGCAATGGCGTCGAAGGCCGACACGGTATGCTCGCCCGCCCAGCGCAGGTACAGGGTATTGCCGCGGCGGATAGCCAGGTGCTGGCGACGCACCCCCGCTTGGTCATGCACCAATTGGTCCCCCTGCAACTGCCATGCAGACGGCGCGCTGTGCTGCACCGTTACGGCCTGGCGCTGGCCGCCGCTGCACAAGTGCAGGGTGCTGCAAGGCGGCAGGCCCAGGCGCAGGCCGCTGCGTTCGGCCCAAGGGGAATGGCTGTCGTCCTCCCGAACGCGGGCGGCATCGCTCAGCAACCAGGCTTCAGCGGCCGCCTCCCACAGGGCCTCTGGCAACGCCGTGGCCTCAGGGAGCAGAACCTCCTGGTGCCGCCCAATGAAGCCAGTGTCCAGCTCCGCCGCCGCGAACGCAGGGTGGGCCAGGATGCGCTGCAGGAAGGCGATGTTGGTTTTGACCCCGCCAATGGCGAACTCGCCGAGCATGGCCAGCAGGCGCAAACGGGCCTGCTCGCGGTCTTCGCCCCAGGCGATCAGCTTGCCCAGCATCGGGTCGTAGAACGGCGACACTTCATCGCCCTCGCTCACGCCGCTGTCCACGCGCCGGCCCGGGCCGGGGGCGGACTCGCGGTAAAGCGCCAAGGTGCCGGTGGCAGGCAAAAAGTCGTTGGCCGGGTCTTCAGCGTACAGCCGCACCTCGATGGCATGGCCCATCAGCGGCACCTCGCTCTGGGTGATGGGCAATGGTTCACCGCATGCCACGCGGATCTGCCAGGCCACCAGGTCCAGCCCGGTGATAGCCTCGGTGACCGGGTGCTCTACTTGCAGACGGGTGTTCATCTCCATGAAGAAGAACTCGCCACGGGCATCGAGCAGAAACTCCACCGTGCCGGCACCCACATAGCCGATGGCCTGGGCCGCGCGCACGGCCGCTTCGCCCATGGCGCGGCGCAGCTCGGCGGGCAAGCCTGGGGCGGGGGCCTCTTCAACCACCTTCTGGTGGCGACGCTGAATGGAGCAATCACGCTCGTTGAGGTACAGGCAGTTGCCATGCTGGTCGGCGAACACCTGAATCTCGACGTGGCGCGGTTTGAGCACGTACTTTTCCACCAGCATGCGGGCATCGCCGAACGACGACTGGGCTTCACGCTGCGCCGATGCCAGGGCGTCTGCCAACTGGCTCTGGTCCTCTACAACCTTCATGCCTTTGCCTCCGCCCCCGGCACTGGCCTTGAGCAGCACCGGGTAGCCGATGCGTTCGGCCGCGGTGCGGAAGGTGTCCAGGTCCTGGGCTTCGCCGTGGTAACCCGGCACCAGGGGCACGCCTGCGGTTTCCATCAGCGCCTTGGCGGCAGACTTGCTGCCCATGGCATCGATGGCGCTGGCCGGTGGGCCCAGGAAGATCAGCCCCGCCTCTTCGATTGCCCGGGCAAAGCCTGCGTTTTCGGACAAGAAGCCGTAGCCCGGGTGGATGGCCTGGGCCCCGCTGGCGTTTGCCGCAGCCAGCAGCTTGTCGATTTGCAGGTAACTGTCGGCGGCCTTGCTACCGCCCAGGTCAACGCTGATATCGGCCTCGCGGCTGTGGCGGGCATTGCGGTCGGTGGCGCTGTGCACCGCGACCGTGGTCAGGCCCATGGCCTTGGCGGTGCGCATCACCCGGCAGGCGATTTCGCCACGGTTGGCGACCAGCAGGGTGGTCAAGGCTTGGCGGCTCATGGGCGCGGCTCCTTGGAGTCATGGGTGTGCCAGGCGGGGCGGCGTTTTTCCAGAAAGGCATGCAAGCCTTCCTGGCCTTCGGCGCTCACGCGAATGCGGGCGATGGTGTTCTCACAGTATTGGCGCAGGGCAGGGGTGAGCTGGCCGGCATCCACTTCCTGCAGCAGGTCTTTGGTGGCGCGCAGGGCCTGGGGGCTGTTCAGCAGCAGGTTGCCGGCCCAGGCCTCAGCCTGTGCATCCAGTTCGTCGGCGGGGTACACCTCGGCCAACAGGCCCAGCTCCCGGGCCCTAACGCCGCTGAAGCGCTCGGCGGTGAGCGCATAGCGGCGGGTGGCACGCTCGCCCATGGCCTTGACCACGAACGGGCTGATAACGGCCGGCGCCAGGCCAATGCGCACCTCGGAAAGGCACAGCTGGGCGTCTTCGGCGCCGATTGCCATGTCGCAGCAACTGATCAGGCCCAGGGCACCGCCAAACGCAGCACCTTGTACCACCGCCAGGGTCGGCACCTTGAGGCGTTGCAAGGCATACATCAGTTCACCCAGCTGGTGGGCGTCCTGCAGGTTGGTGTCGAAGTCCAGTTGCGCCGACTGCTGCATCCAGGCCAGGTCGGCACCGGCGCTGAAGTGTCGGCCGCGGCCACGCACAAGCAAAAAACGCAGGTGGGCATCTTCGGCCAGTTGCCCGAGGGCGGCGATCAACTCCTGGATCATCAGGGCATTGAAGGCGTTGTTCTTGTCTTCGCGGCTGAGCCACAGGGTGGCGAAGCCAAGGGGGTCGTGGAGCACTTCCACGGTGCTGAATTCGCGCATGGGGTCACATCCGGAAAATGCCGAAACGGGTCGGTTCGATGGGGGCGTTCAAGGCCGCCGACAGCGCCAGGCCGAGCACTTCGCGGGTTTGCGCCGGGTCGATTACCCCGTCGTCCCACAGGCGGGCGCTGGAGTAGTAGGGGTGGCCCTGGTGCTCGTACTGGTCGAGGATGGGCTGTTTGAGCCTGGCTTCGTCGTCCGCCGTAAAGGCCTGGCCGCTGCGCTCGCTCTGCTCGCGCTTCACCTGCGCCAGTACCCCAGCGGCCTGTTCCGCGCCCATCACGCCAATGCGTGCGTTAGGCCACATCCACAGAAAGCGTGGGTCGTAGGCGCGGCCACACATGCCATAGTTGCCCGCCCCAAAGCTGCCGCCGATGATTACCGTGAACTTGGGCACCTGGGCACAGGCCACGGCAGTTACCAGCTTGGCACCGTGCTTGGCGATGCCGCCTTCTTCGTACTTTTTGCCCACCATGAACCCGGTGATGTTCTGCAGGAACAGCAGCGGAATGCCGCGCTGGCAGGCCAGTTCGATGAAGTGCGCGCCTTTTTGCGCAGCTTCGGCGAACAGGATGCCGTTGTTGGCCAGTATCGCCACCGGGTAGCCGAGCAGGTGGGCGAAGCCGCAGACCAGGGTGGTACCGAACAAGGCCTTGAACTCGTCGAATACCGAGCCATCCACCAGCCGGGCGATCACTTCACGTACATCGAAGGGCTGCTTGGCATCGGCAGGCACCACCCCGTACAGCTCATCGGCAGCGTACAAGGGGGCCACGGGTGCCAGGCGCTGCAGCTTGCCCAGCTTGTGCCAGTTGAGGTTGGCCACGCTGCGGCGGGCCAGGGCCAGGGCGTGCTCGTCGTTGTCGGCGTAATGGTCGGCCACGCCGCTGGTGCGGCAATGCACGTCGGCCCCGCCCAGGTCTTCAGCGCTCACCACCTCACCGGTGGCGGCCTTTACCAGCGGTGGGCCGGCGAGAAAGATGGTGGCCTGCTGGCGCACCATGATCGCTTCGTCGGCCATGGCCGGCACATAGGCGCCGCCTGCCGTGCAGCTGCCCATCACCACGGCGATCTGTGGGATGCCCTGGGCGCTCATGTTGGCCTGGTTGAAGAAGATACGGCCAAAATGCTCACGGTCGGGGAACACTTCGTCCTGGCGGGGCAGGTTGGCGCCGCCCGAGTCCACCAGGTAGATGCACGGCAGGCGGTTTTGCAGGGCGATGGTTTGCGCACGCAGGTGCTTTTTTACCGTCAGCGGGTAATACGAACCGCCTTT
This sequence comes from Pseudomonas sp. S60, assembly GCF_016647865.1. Taxonomy (NCBI): domain Bacteria; kingdom Pseudomonadati; phylum Pseudomonadota; class Gammaproteobacteria; order Pseudomonadales; family Pseudomonadaceae; genus Pseudomonas; species Pseudomonas sp. S60. Next base: position 4,268 of record NZ_JACVVH010000060.1, read on the forward strand.
CACCGTGGCGTCGTTGGCCACGATCATGCATTCAACGCCTTCGACGCGGCCGATGCCGGCGATCACGCCTGCTGCCGGCACGTCCTCGCCATACACCTCATGGGCCGCCAACTGGCCGATCTCGAGAAACGGTGAACCTGGGTCCAGCAGGCGGTCGATACGGTCACGCGGCAGCAACTTGCCCCGCGACGTGTGCCGCTCCTGGGCTTTCGGGCCGCCGCCTTGGGCAACCTGGGCCAGCAGGCTGCGCAGGGCTGTTACCTGCTCGAGCATGGCCGCGGTGTTACCGGCAAACTCCGCTGAACGCGGGTTGATCTGGGTGTTCAAGGTAGCCATGTACGCTCGTCCCTTATGCTCAGCGGGTTTCGTTGAACAGCTCGCGGCCAATCAGCATGCGGCGGATCTCGCTGGTGCCGGCGCCAATCTCGTACAGCTTGGCGTCACGCAGCAGGCGCCCGGCCGGGAACTCGTTGATGTAGCCGTTGCCGCCCAGAATCTGGATAGCTTCCAGGGCCATTTGCGTGGCGCGCTCGGCGGTGTAAAGGATGACGCCGGCAGCGTCCTTGCGCGTGGTTTCGCCACGGTCGCAGGCCTGGGCCACGGCATACAGGTAAGCGCGGCTGGCGTTGAGCTGGGTGTACATGTCGGCGACCTTGCCCTGGATCAGCTGGAATTCACCGATGCTCTGGCCGAACTGCTTGCGGTCGTGAATGTAGGGCACCACCAGGTCCATGCAGCTTTGCATGATGCCGGTGGGCCCGCCCGACAGCACCACGCGCTCGTAGTCCAGGCCGCTCATCAGCACCCGCACGCCACCGTTAAGCTGCCCCAGAATGTTCTCTTCCGGCACCTGCACGTCATCGAAGAACAGCTCGCAGGTGTTGGAGCCGCGCATGCCCAGCTTGTCGAACTTGTTGCTGCGGCTAAAGCCTTTCCAGTCCCGCTCCACGATGAATGCGGTAATGCCGTGGGCGCCCTTGTCCAGGTCGGTCTTGGCGTAGATCACATAGGTGTTGGCGTCTGGGCCGTTGGTGATCCAGGTCTTGCTGCCGTTGAGCACGTAATGGTCGCCGCGCTTGTCTGCGCGCAGTTTCATCGAGACCACGTCAGAGCCGGCGTTGGGCTCGCTCATGGCCAGGGCGCCGATGTGCTCCCCGCTCACCAGCTTGGGCAGGTACTTGGCCTTCTGTTCGGGGTTGCCGTTGCGGTTGATCTGGTTCACGCAGAGGTTGGAGTGGGCGCCGTAAGACAGCGCCACCGACGCTGAGCCCCGGCTGATTTCTTCCATTGCAACCACGTGCGCCAGGTAACCCAGGCCGGATCCGCCGTATTCTTCGGGCACGGTGATGCCCAGCAGGCCCATGTCGCCGAACTTGCGCCACATGTCAGCCGGGAACAGGTTGTCGTGGTCGATCTGGGCGGCGCGCGGTGCCAGCTCTGCGGCGACGAAGGTGCTGACCTGGTCGCGGAGCATGTCGATGGTTTCGCCCAGGGCGAAGTTCAGGGTGGGGTAATGCATGCTGGGGCACCTTCTTGTTCTTGAATGAGGGTTTGACTGTTGCAGCCCAGGTGGCTGTTTCACCTTTACGTTAACGTAAACTTGGCGATGTGGGCTGTCAATGCGTGAGTGACCTTTACGTTAACGTAAATCTGCGCCACAGTATCGGCGTCTTCACCCGCCGTGCCCAGAACAATCACAAGAAGGGACACCCATGAACCAACCCAGCTACACCCGTGGTGGCCAGGACCGCCCGCTGCTGACCCACACCATCGGCCAGGCCTTCGATGCCACGGTCGCCCGCTGCGCTGGCCGGGAGGCGCTGGTCTCGCGTCACCAGGGGCTGCGTTACACCTGGCAGCAACTGGCCGAGCAAGTCGACATACACGCACGGGCCCTCATGGCGCTGGGCGTGGCTACCGGCGACCGCGTCGGCATCTGGTCACCCAACTGTGCGCAGTGGTGCATCCTGCAAATAGCCACCGCAAAGGTCGGGGCCATTCTGGTCAACGTCAACCCGGCTTACCGGGTGGCGGAACTTGAATACGTGCTGCGCCAAGCCGGCTGCTGCTGGTTGGTCTGTGCCGATGCGTTCAAAACCTCGGACTACCACGCCATGGTGCAGGCACTGGCGCCGGAGCTGGCCAATGCGCCTACGGGCCAGCTGGCGTGTGAGCGTTTGCCGGCGCTGCGTGGGGTGGTAAGCCTGGCCAGCAACCCGCCAGCGGGCTTCCTGCCTTGGCATGCCTTGGCCGATTGTGCGCAGCAGGTCACCGCCCAAGCCTACACGGCGCGCCAGCAAAGCCTGCAATTCGACCAGCCGGTGAACATCCAGTACACCTCGGGCACCACCGGGGCACCCAAGGGCGCCACGCTCAGCCATTACAACATCCTCAACAACGGTTTGATGGTCGGCGAAAGCCTGGGCCTGACCGAACAGGACCGCATGGTGATCCCGGTGCCGCTGTACCACTGTTTCGGCATGGTCATGGGTAACCTGGGCTGCATCACCCATGGCAGCACCATGGTCTACCCGGGCGATGCCTTCGATGCCGAGCTTACCCTGCGCGCCGTGGCCGAAGAGCAGGGCACCATCCTGTACGGCGTACCCACCATGTTCATCGCCATGCTCGACCACCCGGCCCGCCCAGGCATGGACCTGTCCAGCCTGCGCAGCGGCATCATGGCCGGCGCCACCTGCCCGATCGAGGTGATGCGCCGGGTGATCGACCAGATGCACATGGGGGAGGTGCAGATTGCCTACGGCATGACCGAAACCAGCCCGGTGTCCCTGCAGACCGGCCCGGACGATGAACTGGAACTGCGCGTGACAACCGTTGGCCGCACCCAGCCGCAGCTGGAAAACAAGCTGATAGACGCAGAAGGCTGTGTGGTGCCCCGTGGCGAAATCGGCGAGCTGTGCACCCGCGGCTACAGCGTGATGCTGGGCTATTGGGAAAACCCCCAGGCCACGGCAGATGCTATTGACGCGGCCGGCTGGATGCATTCGGGCGACCTCGCGGTGATGGACGAAGCGGGGTATGTGCGCATCGTTGGGCGCAACAAGGACATGATCATTCGCGGGGGTGAGAACATCTACCCGCGTGAACTGGAAGAGTTCTTCTACACACACCCGGCCGTAGCCGACGCGCAGGTCATCGGCATCCCCTGCAGCCGCTACGGTGAAGAGATTGTGGCGTGGATCAAGCTGCACCCGGGGCACAGCGCTACTGCGCAAGAACTGCAAAGCTGGTGCAAGGCGCATATTGCGCACTACAAGGTGCCACGCCATATCCGCTTTGTGGAGGAGTACCCGATGACGGTGACGGGTAAGGTGCAGAAGTTCAAGATGCGAGAGATTAGCGTGGCCGAGATAGGGAGCGGCGCCAAAGACTAGGAGTGGCTGCTGGGCCCCGGCGCGGCAATCGCGCTTGTGGGGCCCGCGGCATGTAACAATTCTGGGCTAGCCTTAAACCTTCATTGGCGGTTCCTGGTCGGGCGGGTCGCCTACAGTTGGTGGCTCGGTCGGTTTGATCGGTAGGTCGTCAGGGTCTTTTTCAGGTACGGGCGGTGGAAGCGTCGGGTCGTCTATATTCGGGTCCGGGGTTTCCGGTGGCGTTGGAATGCTCATGGCCTACCTCGCATGGGTGAACGAACACGTGCTGATTATTACGACCACCGGCACCTGGCATCAGCTCACTTTTTTTGAACCCCGACGCCTGCCCCGGCTCTGAACCCTTACCGCCAACAGCCCAGGGGAGCAAGGCCTGATGTCTTTGAATGAGCCCTTCGAAAGCGTGTCCACGGCCGATCAACCACATGACCAGGGCATCAGCTTGTCCCAGGCGTTGATGGCCCCACGTATCGCCATCGAGGCGACCCAGCCGGTGCTTGATGGCGGCGCATTTGCAGCCAAGGCCATCAGCAACCAGCCCGTTGCGGTCAGCAGCAAGGTGTTCACCGACGGCCACGACCGCATGGCGGTGGTGCTGAACTGGCGCCAGGCAGGCAGCCGGCGCATTCACAGCGTGCCCATGACATCCCCTGGCAACGACCTGTGGCTGGCAGAGTTCACCCCCACTGAAATCGGCCCGCATGTGTTCACCATCGAGGCCTGGATAGACCCGTACGCCACCTTTTGCTACGACCTCGAGAAAAAATTCAATGCAGCTGTCGGCATCAAGCTGGAGCTTGAAGAGGGCAGGCTGCTGCTGGGCAAAGGCATCGAGCTGAGCACCGGTGCGCTGCGCGAGCAGTTGCAAGCGTTGCAGGGCCGGTTGCCAGGGTTGCCGGAGGACGAGCAGGTGGCACTGCTGCTGGGTGACGAGGCCACCCAGCTGATGGCCGCTGCCGAGCACCGCAGCTACCTCACCCGCAGCTGTGAATACCCGCTGGATGTGGACCGCCCGGCAGCGCAGTTCGCCAGCTGGTATGAGCTGTTCCCGCGGTCGATCACCGACGACCCAGAGCGCCACGGCACGTTCGACGATGTGCATCAACGGCTGCCGATGATCCGCGACATGGGCTTCGATGTGCTGTATTTCCCGCCCATTCACCCCATCGGCAAACAGCACCGCAAAGGCCGTAACAACTCGCTGCAAGCGCTGCCCGGCGACCCTGGCAGCCCGTATGCCATCGGCAGCCCCGACGGCGGCCACGAGGCTATCCATCCGCAACTGGGTACCCGTGAAGACTTCCGCAGGCTGGTTTCGGCGGCGGCCCAGCATGGCCTGGAAATCGCCTTGGACTTCGCCATCCAGTGCTCCCAAGACCACCCCTGGCTTACCCAACACCCCGGTTGGTTCAGCTGGCGCCCCGACGGCACTATCCGCTATGCAGAAAACCCGCCGAAGAAATACCAGGACATCGTCAACGTCGACTTCTACGCCCCCGACGCCGTGCCTGGCCTTTGGACGGCGTTGCGCGATGTGATCATCGGCTGGGTTGAAGAGGGCGTGAAAACCTTCCGCGTCGATAACCCGCACACCAAGCCACTGCCGTTCTGGCAATGGCTGATCGCCGATGTGCGGCGCGAGTACCCGGACGTGTTGTTCCTGGCCGAAGCGTTCACCAAGCCGGCCATGATGGCGCGGCTGGGCAAGGTGGGGTATGCCCAGAGCTACACCTACTTCACCTGGCGCAACACCAAGGAAGAACTGCGCGAATACTTCGAAGAGCTCAACCAGCCGCCGTGGAGCCAGTGCTACCGGCCCAACTTCTTCGTCAATACGCCGGACATCAACCCGTTCTTCCTGCAGCAGAACGGCAGGGCGGGCTTCCTCATCCGCGCAGCGTTGGCGACCATGGGTTCGGGGCTGTGGGGCATGTATTCGGGTTTTGAGCTGTGCGAAGCTGCCGGCTTGCCAGGCAAGGAGGAATACCTGGATTCCGAGAAGTACCAGATTCGCCCGCGGGACTTCAGCCAGCCTGGCAATATCATCCCGGAAATCGCCCGGCTGAACCGCATTCGCCGGCAGAACCCGGCGTTGCAAACTCACCTGGGTGTGGCGTTCTTCAATTGCTGGAACGACAACATCCTGTACTTCGCCAAGCGCACACCCCAGCGCGACAACTATATTCTGGTCGCCATCAGCCTGGACCCGCACAACGTCCAGGAGGCGCATTTCGAGCTGCCGCTGTGGGAGCTGGGCCTGGGCGACGATGCAGAGAGCCACGGCGAAGACCTGATGAATGGTCACCGCTGGTCGTGGTACGGCAAAACCCAGTGGATGCGCATCGACCCTTCGCATCAGCCTTTCGGTATCTGGCGCATCAGCAAAGCCTGAACAGGGACAGGAGCCGCACATGGCCAAGCGTGCACGCCCGCAAGCGTTCATCGATGATCCGCTGTGGTACAAGGACGCGGTCATCTATCAGTTGCACATCAAGTCGTTCTTCGACGCCAACAATGATGGCATCGGTGATTTCGCCGGCTTGATCGGCAAGCTCGACTACATTGCCGACCTAGGGGTCAACACCCTGTGGCTGCTGCCGTTCTACCCCTCGCCGCGGCGGGACGATGGCTACGATATCGCCGAGTACAAGGCGGTGCACCCGGACTACGGCACGTTGGCCGACGCCCGGCGGTTCATCGCCGAGGCCCACAAGCGCGGCTTGCGGGTGATCACCGAACTGGTGATCAACCACACCAGCGACCAGCACCCGTGGTTTCAGCGGGCCCGGCATGCCAAGCGCGGCAGCAAGGCTCGGGATTTCTATGTGTGGTCGGATGACGAGCACAAGTACGACGGCACCCGCATCATCTTCCTCGATACCGAAAAATCCAACTGGACCTGGGACCCTGTGGCCGGCCAGTACTTCTGGCACCGCTTCTACTCGCACCAGCCCGACCTGAATTTCGACAACCCACAGGTGATGAAGGCGGTCATCGGGGTAATGCGCTTCTGGCTGGACATGGGCGTAGACGGCCTGCGCCTGGACGCCATTCCTTACCTGATTGAGCGCGACGGCACCAATAACGAAAACCTCCCGGAAACCCATGCTGTTCTGAAGGCGATCCGTGCCGAGATCGATGCCAATTACCCCGACCGCATGCTGCTGGCCGAAGCCAACCAATGGCCGGAGGATACGCGGCCGTACTTTGGCGAGGGTGAAGGCGACGAATGCCACATGGCGTTCCACTTTCCGCTGATGCCACGCATGTACATGGCGCTGGCCATGGAAGACCGTTTTCCGATCACCGATATTTTGCGCCAGACGCCGGAAATCCCCGCCAACTGCCAATGGGCAATCTTCCTGCGCAACCACGATGAGCTGACGCTGGAGATGGTCACCGACCGCGAGCGGGACTACCTGTGGAATTACTACGCCGAGGACCGGCGAGCGCGTATCAACCTGGGTATCCGGCGGCGCCTGGCGCCGTTGCTGCAGCGCGACCGCCGGCGTATCGAGCTGCTCACCAGCCTGCTCCTGTCGATGCCGGGTACACCCACGCTGTACTACGGCGACGAGCTGGGCATGGGCGACAATATCTACCTGGGTGACCGTGACGGCGTGCGTACGCCCATGCAGTGGTCGCCCGACCGCAACGGCGGCTTCTCCCGCGCCGACCCCCAGCGCCTGGTGCTGCCACCGATCATGGACCCGTTGTACGGTTACCAGACGGTGAACGTGGAAGCCCAGAGCCACGACCCGCATTCGCTGTTGAACTGGACGCGCCGCATGCTGGCCGTGCGCAAGCAACAGAAGGCGTTTGGCCGCGGCAGTATCCGCACCCTCACGCCCAGCAACCGGCGCATTCTCGCGTACATCCGTGAATACACCGACGCCGATGGCACTGCCGAAGTGGTGCTGTGTGTGGCCAACGTATCCCGCGCCGCCCAGGCGGCCGAGCTTGAGCTGGCCCAGTACGCGGGCATGGTGCCGGTGGAGATGCTGGGCGGCAGCGCGTTCCCGCCCATTGGCCAGTTGCCGTTTCTGCTCACCTTGCCGCCTTATGGCTTTTATTGGTTCCTGCTGGCCTCCCACGACCGCATGCCCAGCTGGCACATACAGCCCACCGAGGGGTTACCCGAATTGACTACTTTAGTGCTGCGCCAACGCATGGAGGAGCTGCTCGAGGCCCCCTCCCGCGACACCCTGCAAACGTCGATCCTGCCCCAGTACCTGCCTAAGCGGCGTTGGTTCGCCGGCAAGGAAGGGCCCATCGATGCTATTCGCCTGAGCTACGGTATACGCTTGGCGAACGCCAGCGTGCCGGTGCTGCTGAGTGAAATCGAGGTAGAGAGCGATGGCGTCACCCACCGCTACCAGTTGCCGTTTGGCCTGCTGCCCGAAGACCAGATCAACAGCGCACTGCCCCAGCAACTGGCGCTGTCACGGGTACGCCGTGCCCACCAGGTGGGGCTGATCACCGACGCGTTCGTGTTGGAGCCGTTCATCCGCGCAGTGCTCAAAGCCTGCGCAGAAGGCGTGCGCCTACCCTGCGGCAGCGGCCAGGGGGAGCTGCGCTTCGAGCACACCCAGCAACTGGCTGGCCTTGGCCTGAACGATGAAAGCCCGGTGCGCTACCTCAGTGCCGAGCAGTCCAACAGCTCGGTGGTGGTGGGTGATGCAGTGGTGCTCAAACTGATCCGGCGGGTCAATGCCGGCATCCACCCCGAGCTGGAAATGAGTGCCTACCTGACTGCTGCAGGCTTCGCCAACATCTCCCCGTTGCTGGCATGGGTCAGCCGGGTGGACGAGCAGGGCGCGCCGCATTTGCTGATGATTGCCCAGGGCTATCTCAGCAACCAGGGCGATGCCTGGGCCTGGACCCAGAACACCCTGGAGCGCGCCATTCGCGACCAGATGCAGCCCACCAGTAACGAGGCCGATTCGCACACCGACGCCCTGACCGAGCTCAGTGGGTTCGCTGCGCTGCTTGGCCAACGCTTGGGCGAAATGCACCTGCTGCTAGCCGCCCCAACAGCGGATGAAGCCTTCACTCCACGCCCCAGCGACGGGCAGGACAGCGCGCGCTGGAGCACGCAGATAAGCGCCGAGCTGACCCACGCGCTGGACCTGCTGGCCCAGCACCGCGACAAGCTGGACAGCGACAGCCAAGCCTTGGTGGACGACCTGCAACAGCAGCGTGACGGGCTGGCCCAGCATATTCAGGCGCTCACGCAAAAGGCCCAGGGCGGCCTGCTGATGCGCGTGCACGGGGACCTGCACCTGGGTCAGGTACTGGTGGTGCAAGGTGACGCCTACCTGATCGACTTCGAGGGTGAACCGTCCCGGCCACTGGAAGAACGCCGTGCCAAGCACAGCCCGTACAAGGACGTCAGCGGCGTGTTGCGATCCTTCGACTATGCTGCTGCGATGATCTTGCGCAGCGCCTCTGGCGTGGACCTTTCCGACGCGGCTCGGCAGGCCCGGCAGCGCGTGGCACGGCACTATCTGCATCAGTCCCGGCATGCGTTCATCGAAGCCTATGGGCTGGCGACCGCAGCCATGCCCCACGCCTGGGAACAGGCTGACGGCGAGCGTGCCGCGCTGGAGCTGTTCTGCCTGGAAAAAGCTGCCTACGAAATAACTTATGAAGCCGAAAACCGTCCAATCTGGCTGGCCGTGCCTTTGCATGGTCTGCATGGACTGATCAGTACCTGGGGAGAGTCAGAATGAACGTTTCAACGCGTGATAACGGCGGCCTTCGGCAACGGGACCTGGATGCCCTTGCTCGCGCCGAGCACGCCGATCCCTTTGCGGTACTTGGGCCTCACGGCGATGCAAAAGGCGGGCTGACCGTGCGGGCCTACCTGCCCGACGCGCTCAGCGCCCGTGTAGTGGCCCGCGAGGGCGGCCAGGTGCTGGCTGAAATGGTGCAAGGTTCGCTGCCTGGCCTGTTCACCGCGCACCTCGAAAAGGCACAGCCCTACCAGCTGCAGATCGGCTGGGCCGGCGGCGAGCAGGTCACTGAAGACCCCTACAGCTTCGGCCCACAACTGGGCGAGATGGATTTGCACCTGTTCGCCGAGGGCAACCACCGCGACCTCGCCGGGCGCTTCGGTGCCCAGCCCACCCAGGTGGATGGGGTAGACGGCGTCAACTTCTCGGTGTGGGCGCCCAATGCCCGTCGCGTGTCCGTGGTGGGCGACTTCAACAACTGGGACGGGCGCCGCCACCTGATGCGGCTGCGTCACGAGGCCGGCGTGTGGGAGTTGTTCATCCCGCGCCTGGGTGTGGGCGAAACGTACAAGTTCGAAGTGCTGGGCCAGGGCGGCATTCTGCCGCTCAAGGCCGACCCGCTGGCGCGCGCCACGCAGTTGCCACCGAGCACGGCGTCCAAGGTGGCAGGGCCGTTGGGCCATGCGTGGGGCGACCAGCAGTGGATGGACGAGCGCGCCCAGCGCCATGCCTACAGCGCGCCGCTGTCGATCTATGAACTGCACCCCGGCTCATGGCGCTGCGAGATGAACGAGGCGGGTGAGGTAGGCCGCTACTACAATTGGCGCGAGCTGGCCGACCGCCTGGTGCCCTATGTGCAGCAGTTGGGCTTTACCCACATCGAGCTGCTGCCGATCATGGAACACCCGTTTGGCGGGTCCTGGGGCTACCAGCCGCTGTCCATGTTCGCACCCACCTCGCGGTATGGCACGGCTGAAGATTTTGCCGCGTTCATCGATGCCTGCCACCAGGCCAGCATCGGCGTGATTCTGGATTGGGTGCCTGCGCATTTCCCCACCGACGAACATGGCCTGGCCCGCTTCGATGGCACGGCGCTGTACGAGTACGACAACCCGCTGGAAGGTTACCACCAGGACTGGAACACCCTCATCTACAACCTGGGGCGCAACGAAGTGCGCGGCTTCATGATTGCGTCGGCCTTGCATTGGCTGAAGCACTTCCATATCGACGGCCTGCGGGTGGATGCCGTGGCGTCGATGCTGTACCGCGACTATTCGCGCAAGGCGGGGGAGTGGGTGCCCAACCGTCATGGCGGGCGTGAGAACCTGGAGGCCATCGACTTCATCCGCCACCTCAACGGTGTGGCGGCCCATGAAGCGCCCGGCGCGTTGATCATCGCCGAAGAATCCACCGCCTGGCCCGGGGTCAGCCAGCCGATTGAACAAGGCGGCCTTGGCTTCGGTTACAAGTGGAACATGGGCTGGATGCATGACACGTTGCATTACATCCAGAACGACCCGGTGCACCGCGCCCACCACCACAACGAAATGAGCTTCGGGTTGGTGTATGCCTATTCCGAGCATTTTGTGCTGCCGATCTCCCATGACGAAGTGGTGCACGGCAAGCGGTCGCTGATCGACAAGATGCCGGGTGACCGTTGGCAGAAGTTCGCCAACCTGCGCGCCTACCTGACCTACATGTGGGCACACCCGGGCAAGAAGCTGCTGTTCATGGGCTGTGAGTTTGGCCAGTGGCGGGAGTGGAACCACGATGCCGAGCTGGACTGGTACCTGCTGCAGTACCCGGAGCATCAGGGTGTGCAGCGCCTTGTCGGCGACCTTAACCGCCTGTACCGCGAGGTGCCGGCGCTGCACGAACAGGACTGCCAGCCGCAGGGCTTCCAGTGGTTGATCGGGGATGACGCGCAAAACAGCGTGTTTGCCTGGTTGCGCTGGAGCAGCGAAGGGGAGCCTGTGTTGGTGGTGGCCAACTTCACGCCGGTGCCACGTGAGGGTTACCGCGTTGGCGTGCCGTTCGGCGAGCGTTGGCAGGAGCTGTTGAACAGTGATGCCGAGACCTATGCGGGTTCGAACATAGGCAACATGGGGGCGGTGGAGAGTGTAAAAACGCCTAGCCACGGGCAACCCCTGTCGCTGGCGCTGAGCTTGCCGCCATTGGGCGTGGTGATCATGAGGCCTGCTCGGTAGGTGCAGGTTATTCAAGTTTGGGCCGGGAGGTGATAGCAGTGGCGGATGCGGCGCTCGGTCTCCCAAGCACCGCATACGCCACGGCAAAACCCCCAGCCGCGACCTGGCCTTACTCCTCTTCGCGCTCCAACACCATCAACACCACCGAACGCCCGGTCACATCGAACGTGCTGTCGAATTCCAGCTGCTGCGCTTTACGCAGCTCCGGCCGGTCGGTGTCGATCACGCAACCCCAGTGGTTACCCTCTGGCACGGTTGGCAACTTGAACTGCACGGTGTCATGGTGCGCGTTGACGATCAGCAGTACCGTCGCCTCGGCACCCGGCCGTGCGATGCCGCTGACCTGGGCACGGCCGTCGATCAGCATGCCCAGGCAACGGCCATTCGGGTCTTCCCACTGCTCCACGTTCATCTCGTTGCCGTCCGGCGCCAGCCAGGTGACGTCCTTCACCCCAATGGCCTCGTTGTAATCACCCACCAGGAAGCTAGAGCGGCGCAGCACGGGGTATTTGAGGCGCAGGCGGGTCAGGCGGCGGACGAACGTCAGCAGGGCCTGGCCTTCGTCATCCAGGTCCCAGTTCACCCAGCCAATCTCGCTGTCCTGGCAATAGGCGTTATTGTTGCCATGCTGGGTGCGGCTGAACTCGTCCCCCGCCACGATCATCGGCGTGCCTTGGGCAAACAGCAGGGTGGCGAAGAAGTTGCGCATCTGGCGCATGCGCAGGGCGTTGATTTCCGGGTCCTCGGTAGGGCCCTCGGCGCCGCAGTTCCACGACACGTTGTTGCTGGTGCCGTCTTGGTTGTTCTCGTCGTTGTCTTCGTTGTGCTTCTCGTTGTACGACACCAGGTCGCGCAGGGTGAAGCCGTCGTGGGCGGTGATGAAGTTCACCGACGAGTACGGCCTGCGCCCGCGGTTGTTGAACATGTCGCCAGAGCCCGTCATGCGCGCTGCGAAGTCCGCCAGCTGGCCCTCGTCACCTTTCCAGAAGGCGCGCACCGTGTCACGGAACTTGTCGTTCCATTCTGCCCAGCCCGGCGCGAAGTTACCCACCTGGTAACCCCCAGGGCCGCAGTCCCAGGGCTCGGCAATCAGCTTCACCTGGCGCAGCAGTGGGTCCTGGCGGCAAGCTACCAGGAAGCTGTGGCGTTCGCTGTAGCCGTCGTGGTAGCGGCCCAGAATAGTCGCCAGGTCGAAGCGGAAGCCGTCGACGTGCATCTCGCCTGCCCAGTAGCGCAGTGAATCGGTGACCAGCTGCAGCACGCAGGAATGGCTCAAGTCCAGGGTGTTGCCAGTGCCGGAATCGTTGATGTAGTAACGCTTGTTGTCCGGCATCAGGCGGTAGTACGAGGCGTTGTCGATGCCGCGCATCGACAGCGTGGGGCCCATCTCGTTGCCTTCGGCGGTGTGGTTGTACACCACATCCAGAATCAGCTCCAGGCCGGCATCATGCAGGTGCGCGACCATTTCCTTGAATTCGGCGATCTTGCCACTGGCCAGGTACGCCGGGTGCGGGGCGAAGAAGGCGATGCTGTTGTAGCCCCAGTAGTTGTTCAGGCCTTTCTGCAGCAGGTGCTGGTCGTTGACGAAGGCATGAATGGGCAGCAGTTCGATGCTGGAAACGCCCAGGTCCTTGATGTGTTTGAGCAGCTCGTCATTGGCAAGGCCGGCGAAGGTGCCGCGCAGCTTCTCGGGCACTGCCGGGTGGCGCATGCTGATGCCCTTGGCGTGCGCCTCGTAGACGATGGTGCGGTCCCACGGTGTTTGCACGCGCTGGTCACGGCCCCAGGTGAATGCCGGGTCGATTACCTTGCACTTGGGCACGAAGGGGGCACTGTCACGCTCATCGAACGACAGGTCGCCGTCGGGGTGGCCGATGGTGTAGCCGAACAGGGCTTCGGACCATTTCAGTTCGCCCACCAGCTGCTTGGCGTAGGGGTCGATCAGCAGCTTGTTGGGGTTGAAGCGGTGACCGTTTTCCGGCTCGTAGGGGCCGTGTACGCGGTAGCCGTAAACCAGCCCAGGGTGAGCGTCGGGCAGGTAGCCGTGGTAGATCTCGTCGGTGTATTCCGGCAACTCGATGCGCTCGAGTTCCTTCTCGCCAGAGGCGTCAAAAATACACAGTTCAACCTTGGTGGCATTGGCCGAGAAAATGGCGAAGTTGACGCCAAGGCCATCCCAGTTGGCGCCGAGGGGGAACGGTAAGCCTTCGCGAATGCGCGATGGTGCAACGGAGCGGGTTTTCTTTGGGGTGCGCGGGCTCATGGCAATCCTCGAATGGCCGTATAGGGCTGGATAGTGTGGGTATTGCTACGCCTCTGCCGCCGACAGGCCTGGTTCACGAATCGCTCGTGGTCAGTGGCTGCCTGCCAGCGGCAGAACCGTTGAAGGCTCAGCTCGCGGTGGGTTTTTTCACCGCGCGAGGTTTTTTGGCAGCGGCAGGCTTGTCGCCTGCAGGCAGCGCTGCAACCTTGGGATCGGCCGGTGGTTTGGGCGCCGCAGCTGCCTTGGGCTTGGCAGCGGGTTTGTCACCTGGTTTGGCCTTGGGTGCAGGCTTGGCCTTGCCCTTGGCTTTCGCATCGGGGGCCAGGGCCTCCGCTTCGGCCAGCTTGCGCGCCATTTCCCAATGGCGCTCTTCGTGGCCTTCCGGTTTCCCCTCCGACTCCCAGATCTGGTAGGCAAATTCGCGTATCCGCTTATCGTTGACACTCATCGTGACGCTCCTGAATGCTAGTTGTGTTCGATCAACACGTTGACCGGAAACTCGGAAAGTACGGCGCTTAACTTCAACTCTCTTACAGGGCTGACAACGCTTGCACCGAAAAGTCCAGTCGAGTTGGCAGGGGAAAAGGCAAACGGCAGAATTACCCGCGTATCGTCCCAATTCTGAGGTGGGATCAGGGGCGTCACAGCCGCGCCCAGCAGCGAGCTGGCCAGGCGTGGGGCAATGATCACCGCCCGTTCGCTGTCCCCCAGGCGGGCGAATGCCACTACCTTGTCGGCGTGCTTGCCTTGCACGGCAAGGGGCAGGTAGGCCCCACGGCGGAACAGCTCAGGGTGGGCCATGCGGCAGTCGAGCACACGCGCAACCAATGCCTGTTTGACCCGTGCGTCCTGCCAGTTGGCCAGCAGCTCGGGCAGCGGCGCATTGTCGGTAAGCGAAGCGCGCCGCGCCGGGTAATCCACCGGCCTGCGGTTGTCTGGGTCGACCAGGCTGAAATCCCAGTACTCGTTGCCCTGGTACAGGTCGGGCACGCCAGGCACGGTCATGCGCATCAAGGCCTGCACCAGGCTGTTGAGCGCGCCGGGGCAACTGATCAACTGCGCGGCATCCGCCACAGACTTGCGCAACTGCAGGTGGTCGTCGTTCAGCAGCAAGCCATCCAGGTAGCGTACGCAGCTGGCTTCATAGGCTTCGTTGGGTGCGTTCCAGCTGCTGCGCAGCTTGGCCTCGCGCAGGGCCTTCTGCTGCCATTGACGAACCCGTTCGGCGTACTGCTCCAGGCCTTGGTGGTCATGCACATCCAGGCCCAGGGGCCAGGTGCCCAGCAGGGTTTGCAGCAGCATGTATTCGTCGCCGGGGCTGGGGGCCACGCCGTCGTCCAGCGGCTCACGCAGCGGCTCGGCCAGCTCGCGCCAGTGCTCCAGGCGGCTGGCAAGCCAGGGCGCACGTTCGCTGAGCACCGCCAGGCGGGCACGGGTATCCTCGCCGCGTTTGTGGTCGTGGGTGGCCGTGGCCAGCAGGTTATCGGGGAAGTCCCGCAAGCGCCGCTGCGCTTCGTTGTGGAAGTCGTCCAGCGGTGCGCCAAAGCGCTCGGCTTCAAAGCCCACATCGTTGCGCGACAGCAGGCGTGCGCTGCGGTAGAAGGCGGTGTCCTCCACGGCCTTGGCGGCGCTGGGGGCAGTCAGTTGCTGGAAGCGTACACAGGCATGGCGCAGTTGCTTGCGTGCCCGCCCTGGCGGCAGTTGGCGCCAGCCTTCGCCACCCAGCCACTTCTCCATTTGCTCCAGCAAGGGCCAGTCTGCCTCGCTGAGGTCTTGCCGGGCGCCTTCCAGGGCCTGCTGGAAAAAGCCCTCGTCCTCAGCCGGCCTGCCGCAGGCGTTGAAGTAGGTGCGGTACACCGGGTAGTGCGCCACCAGTGCTTGCAACGCTCGGCGGATAGCGCCCAGGGACAGGTCGCGGGTCATCAGGTCGTTGCGCGCCACCTGCAACAATGCCTGGGCCACCGACTCGCAGTCACCGGCCAGGCTGGCGTTGAGCACCAGGTGCCGCGCCAGGCGGATTTCTTCGGCGTAATCCGGGCGCTCGCTCACATTCGCCCACAGTTCCGTCAGCGGCGCTTCGCCGGCGGGGTCGTGCTGCAACAGCGACACCTGGTTCATGAACTCGTAGCCGGTGGTGCCGTCGGTGAGCCAGTCGCGGTGCAGGTGCTCATCCACGCCCAGGATCTTCTCCACATAAATGGGGAAGTGCTCAAGCGACGCCTGCGGCGGGCGGCTGGCCATCAGGCTGGTGACGCGGCGGCGCAGCTTGCGGCAGTAGCCGCGTGGGTCGGCCAGGCCGTCGATGTGGTCGATGCGCAGGCCGTCCACCAAGCCGCGCTCGATCAGTTCGAACAGCTTGGCATGGGTGGCTTCGAACACCACGGAGCGCTCGACCCGCAGGCCGCCCAGTTCGTTGATGTCGAAGAAACGCCGCCAGTTGATGTCGTCCGCTGCTGTGCGCCAGCTGGCCAGGCGATAGGTCTGACGTTCCAGCAGCAGGTGCAGGCGCTTGAAGCCCGCTTCGCTGCGGCTGTCGAAGGCCACCAGTGCCGACTCCAGGTCGGCACCTTCGCGCACCAGGCGCGCCAGCTCGGCTTGCAGGGGGAGGGCCTCTTCAACAGGTGCAGCCGAGTCACCCAAAGCGGTGAAGTGCTCAGCCAGTGCTGCCAGCGCCGGGTCCGGGCTCAGCGCCAGGATCCAGCCATAGTCCACCGGGCAAATCGGGAAGCGGTGCTCGTAATGGGCAACCTGGAGTACGCCGTTGGCCTTGTCGAATTCAAGGGGGATCTCGCCCTCTTTCAGGGCCACGCCGTAGTCGCTGCCCAGAAACGGCAGCAGCAACTGGCCAGCCAGCAATGGGTCGGCCGAGTGCCACTGGATATCGAAGAATTCGGCATAGGGGCTGCGCCGGCCCCAGGCCAGCAGGCTCTGCCACCACGGGTTGTCGGCCCCGCCCACGGCCATGTGGTTGGATACGGTGTCTACGATCAGCCCCATGCCGTGCTGGCGCAAAGCGGCCACCAGGCGCTCCAGGGCAGCCTCACCGCCCAGTTCCGGGTTTACCTGTGTAGGGTCGACCACATCGTAGCCGTGCCGCGACCCGGCGCGGGCTTTCAGCAGGGGCGATGCGTACAGGTGGCTGATGCCCAGCTGGGCGAAGTAGGGCACCAGCGGCAGGGCGTGGTCGAGGGTGAAGTCGCTGTGAAACTGCAGGCGCAGCGTGGCGGTAAGCGGCTTCATCGGTCGCGCTCCCAGGCTTGCTCGCGGGCCTGAGCCAGCAGCTCCAGGCGCCGTGCGGCGTCTGCATCGTCCAGCATGCGGTCGGCGGGCAGGGCAAAGCGGCGGCGCCAGTTGGGGTGGCCATCGGTGGTGCCGGGCATATTGGGCTGTTCGTCCAGGCCGAGCAGGTCTTCGAGCGGGACCAGTACCAGGGGTGCGCGGGTATGGCCTACATAACGGATAGCGGCATCGATCACGGCAGAGGTGTCCTCAAGCGGGCCATAGTTGGTTTCCAGCGTACGGCGCAGGCCGTCGTGTTCCTTTTGGCGGTCGGCGCGCCAGTGTTGCTCGGTGGCGGCATCGACCAGCCCCAGGCGGTGGCTCCATTCGATATCGCGGTTCTGCAGCCAACCGGCCACGGGGGCGAGGTCGTGGGTGCCGGTGGTGGCCAGGGCATCGTCGGGCCAGTCCATGATGGGTGTGAATTTGCCGGGCGAGGCTTGCTCGAACGGCAATACACGCATGCCCAACACATTCTTGGCCGCCAAGGCTTCGCGCAGCCCGTCCGGCACTGTGCCCAGGTCTTCGCCCAGGATGACCGCCTGGTTGCGCACCGACTCCAGCGCCAGCAGCCGCAGCAGGTCTTCCAGCGGGTAATTCAGGTAGGCACCTTCGCTGGGCTTTGCGCCACGGGGAATCAACCACAGCCGGCGCAGGCCCATGACGTGGTCGATGCGCAGGCCGCCGGCGTTGGCCATGTTGGCCCTGAGCATTTCGATGAAGGCGCGGTAGCCGTTGCGCTTCAGGCCCTCGGGTGAGAACCCGCAAATGCCCCAGTCCTGGCCGGCGCGGTTGAGGATATCGGGCGGCGCGCCCACGGTGAGGTTGGCCAGCAATTCGTCCTGGCGGCTCCAGGCCTGGCTACCGGCGCCATCGGCCCCCACCGCCAGGTCGGCAATCAGCCCGATGCCCATGCCGTTGCCTGTGGCGGCCTGTTGAGCACGGCGCACGCTGCGCTCGGTCAGCCACTGGCAGAAGGCATGGAATTCCACGCTGGACGGGTAGCTTTCGGCTAGGCTCTGCACGCTTGGGTGATACGGGTCGCGCCACTCGGCTGGCCACTTGCGCCAGTCGGCGCCCAGGCCTTCGTCCACCGCCTTGGCTTGCAGTACCTCGAAGCGGCAGTGATGCTCCAGCGCTTCGCCGGCGTCGTCGCGGAAGCTTTCGAAATCGGCGCGCAGGGGGTGGTCGCCCTGGCAAAAATCCTTGTACAGCGCACGCAGCAGCTGGAAACGGAAGTCGGCTGCCCGTGGCCAGTCCACCAGCGGTTCCTGCTCCAGCGCTTCGAGTGCCTGCTCAAGCCCGCTGCTGACGATGGCCGTCCTTATAGCGCGCTCCCCCAGGATGGCGGCTGGGCTGGCGTACAGGGTGTTCAGCAGTAGGCGGCTGGAGGGTGAGTAGGGGCTGTAGTGCTCCTGCTCGAAGGCGGACAACGCGTGAATAGGGCTTATGGCCAGTGCATCTGCCCCGCGCTCGGCGGCGCTGCGGGCCAGCTGTTCCAGGGCCAGGCAGTCGCCATAGCCGCCTTCGCCGGGGCGGCGCAGGCTGTAGAGCTGCGCTGAAAGGCCCCAGCAGCGTGCAGGGGCTTCTTCGGCTACCTCGTGCAATGACAGGCACCCGGCCGGCGCCACGGCCAGCGTGAGCGCATGCCCTGACACCTCAAGCTGGTGGTAACCCACCGGTAGGGTGCCAGGCAGCCGGGCATCGGCGTCCAGCGCCAGTTCCGTCTGGTTGCCGTCCTCTAGTTCACAGCGCACTGCTGCGCCGCTGGCAAAATAGCGTGAGAGGTCGAGCGGCTCGCCCTGGTCTGCAGTCAACAACGGGGGCACATGGTCGGCATCGTCGCTTTGCTCGAGGTCTGCCAGGCTTTCGCGAACCTGCGCGTCATCAGCCGCGGCATGGCCGAGCGCTTCAAGCACCTGGCGCAACACGTCATCACTGACTTGCTGCGGCTTGTTGTTGGCATCGACCCAGTCGCGTGCCAACCCGGCTGCGCTGGCCAGTTTATGGAGCAAGGTTTCGCTCATGGCGCCTCCTGGCCAGCGGGCAGCAAGGTGACCACGCAGCTGTAAGGGGAAAGGGTAGAGCCCGGGTGAGCCGTGTCGCCGCTGTCGAACAGGCAGGCACCGGCAGGCGGAGCCTGCAACGTCAGCGGCTGCTCGGAGAGGTTAAGGTCGATGCGTAGCGTGCTGCCATCACCCAGCTGCCAGCGGGCGCTGAGTGCCTTGTCTGCCAATACTTCCGCACCCAGAGCACGGGTGCCGGGCAGGCGCGGCATCAACTGTTGGCGACGTACCGCCAGCAACTGCTGGTACAGCCCGTGCCAGCCCGCCAGCACATCCTGTGCATCGGGCCGCGAGTCATCGAAGGTCTGCCGGGCGTTGGGGTCGGGGATGCGCGCCCGTTGCTCCGGGTCGGCAAACGCGGCGAAGTGCTCGAACTCGCCCCGGCGGCCTTCGCGCACCGCGTCGGCCAACTCATCGTGGAAGTCGGTGAAGAACAGGAACGGTGCACGGCTGCCGTCATCATCGCCCATGAACAGCAGCGGAATCATCGGGCTCAGCAACAGCAACCCCGTGGCAGCACGCAGCGCGGCAGGCGGTGCCAGGCGGGTGAGGCGCTCGCCCATCGCCCGGTTGCCGATCTGGTCGTGGTTCTGCAGGAACAGCACAAAGGCGCTGGGCTGCAGGTGCCCGCTCGGTTCGCCGCGGGGTTGGCCATGGCGGTTGGGTTCGCCCTGGAAGACAAAGCCCTCACTCAGGCACCGGGCCAGCTTGTTGATCGGCTGGTGCTTGTAGTCTTCGTAATAGCCCTCGGTCTCGCCTGTGAGCAATACATGCAGCGCGTTGTGGCCGTCATCGTTCCACTGCGCATCAAAGCCTTGCTCCAGCAGAAACGCCTGGTTGTGCTCGTTCTCCAGCACCAGCCAAATCTGCCGGCCAGGCTCCACCGCCTCGCGTACGCGACGGGCCAGTTCAACCAGGAAGTCGGGCTGGTCGATGGCGTGCACGGCATCCAGGCGCAGCCCGTCGAAGCGGTAGTCGCACAGCCACATCAGGGCGTTCTGGATGAAGTACTCGCGCACTTCCGGGCGGCGGAAGTCGATGGCCGCGCCCCAGGGGGTCTGGCGGTCTTCACGGAAGAAGGGGCCAGCGTAGGCATGCAGGAAGTTGCCGTCCGGGCCGAAATGGTTGTACACCACGTCCAGCATCACCATCAGGCCATGGCCGTGGGCCTGGTCGATCAGGCTGCACAGCTGCTCGGGGGTGCCGTAGGTGTGCTGCGCCGCATAGGGCAGCACGCCATCGTAGCCCCAGTTGCGGGTGCCCGGGAATTCGCCCACGGGCATCAGCTCGATAGCGGTGATGCCGGTTGCGGCCATGCGTGGCAGCTGGCGTGCCACGCCGTCATAGCCACCCAACACGCCGACGTGCACTTCCTGAATGACTGCTTCATGCCAAGGCCGGCCCTGCCAGGTGTGTTGCCAGGCATAGCCAGCCAGATCCACCAGCTGGCTTGGGCCGTGAACGCCCTCGGGCTGAAAGCGCGATGCGGGGTCGGCCACTTGCAGCTTGCCGTCAATGCGATAGGTGTAGCGGTCCCCGGGTTTGGCAGATGCATCAACGGTAAACCAGCCGTCAGCCTCTGCCTTTAATTCAACCCCGGGTTGTTGCTGCAGTTCCAAGCTCACGCTGCGCGCGTCGGGTGCCCAGAGGGCGAAGCGCGCCGACGTGGCGTCCAGTGAGTGTGCGCCATGCCTGTGCATCTTCGACCCCTTTTTCAGTAATAAGCCAGGTGAGCCTGCTTGACCAGGTCCTCGTAAAGGCGCGCATAGGGTTCAACGGCTTGGCACCAGTTGAATGGCTGCGTCATCGACAGGCAGCGCATGGCGTTGAGCAGGTCCTTCTTCTGGTAGATGTAGAAGGCGCGGCTCAGCGCTTCGCGGTAGCTTTCGACGGTCGATTCATTGAACAGGAAGCCAGTAACACCGTTCTCGATGGTGTCGGCCAGGCCGCCGGTGTTGCGGGCTACTGGCAGCGAGCCAAAGCGCTGGGCATACATCTGGCTCAGGCCGCAGGGCTCGTAGCGCGACGGCATGAGCAAGAAGTCGCTGCCGGCGAACATGCGCCGAGCATCGGTTTCGTTGAAGCCGATGCGTACCCCGATACGGCCCGGGTGGCGCAGGGCCAGCTCGCGCATGGCCTGCTCTTCTTCGGGCTCGCCGCGGCCGATGATCGCGATCTGGCCGCCTTGCTCGACAATGTATTCGGCAACACCCAAGGTCAGGTCCAGGCCTTTCTGGTAGACCAGGCGCGACACCACGGCAAACAACGGCCCTTCGGAAGGTTCCAGTTCGAACAGTTCACGCACCGCCTCGGCGTTGCGCGCCTTGCCGTCCCAGTCGTTGAGGCTGAAGTTGTGCTGCAGGTAGGTGTCGGTGGCGGCATCCCAGCTGTCATCGATACCGTTGGGGATACCCCCCAGCAGCCCCTGCTGGGCCTTGCTGGCCAAGAAGCCATCCAGGCCGCAGCCAAACTCCGGCGTGGTGATCTCCTGGGCGTAGGTGGCGCTGACGGTGGTGATGTGGCTGGAGTAAGCCAGGCCTGCCTTCAGGAACGACAGCTTGCCGTAGAACTCCATGCCTTCCTGCTGCATGGCGTGGTCGGGGATCGCCAGTTCCGGGCTGCAGGCACGGCTGTACACGCCCTGGTAGGCCAGGTTGTGGATGGTGAACAGGGTAGGGGTGCTCAGGCCGCGCCAGTGCATGTAGGCAGGCGCCAAACCGGCAGGCCAGTCGTGGGCATGTACCAGCTCGGGCTTCCAGTGGATCATGCCTTCACCGGCGGCAATTTCGGCGGCGGCCAGGCCCAGGCGGGCGAAACGGATATGGTTGTCCGGCCAGTCGCGGCCGTTTTCGGCAGCGTACGGGGTACCGGGGCGCTGGTACAGCTCAGGGCAGATCAGCACATAGATCACCAGGCCGTCGGGCAGGTCCATGCGCCCGATCTTGCAGGGGGGCAGGGCCGCGTGGCCGCCCAGTTCACCCACGATATGAATGGGGTTGTCGCTGTCCATCACCTGGGGGTAGCCGGGGATCAGCACCCGTACATCATGCAGGTGCGCCAGGGCGCGGGGCAGGGCGGCGGAGACGTCACCCAGGCCGCCGGTCTTCACCAGGTCAGCGATTTCCGAAGTCACGAACAGCACCTTGCGCTTGTTCGGGTTGTTCTGGCGCTGGGCGCCGGGTGCCTTGCCTGCCGGGGGGAGCTCCGGGATGAGCGGTTCGCGATGGTCTGTGGTGAACAAGGTAGCTACATGAGGCTCGACAGCGGCACTGATCATTCTTTCTCTCCATCCCTAAGCTTGGCCGGGTGCTGATAACGCGGCCGTATTACGTATATGTGGTTCTCTCTGTTTCCGAATTCTGCTTACTGCGTTCCATGCCCCTGGGTCATGCGCACGAGCGCGGCTCAATCGGCATTCCGGCCGAAAGGCAAATGGACTGTCTGGGGTGGGTGGGCCGAATG
>NZ_JACVVH010000061.1:0-26485 GCF_016647865.1 Pseudomonas sp. S60
AGCTCGCGATGCGCCGCGCGGGCGGCGCTCGATTTCCCAGGCGCTGCACCTGTAAAGGCGAATACCCCCCAGCCCAACCGCATTTTGCCGGTGAAGGGTCCCGGGCTGAGATTGCATCAGGGCCGCCAAGTGTTCGCCACAACATGATCTGCGCCTACGAGCCCGAGCTCCGCGCGGGCGGCGCTCGATCCCGCAGGCGCTGCACCCGTTACGCCAAACAGCCGTCAGCCCTGATACCGCCAAAGGCCTATTGCTCCTTGGCTTCATCCATCTTCAGCGCGCCATCTTCAAAGATATTCAGCTTCTGGCGCAACTCGCGGGGCTGCATGGGCGCCTGGTCGTTGTCATTGTCGGCCGTGGGCGCAGCGGGTGCCGCAGCGCCGGGCGCCGACGCTGGGGCGGCGGGCGCTTGTTTCGAACCTTGCTCGCCCTCGATATCACGCTGGGCCTTCTTGGTCAGCACGATGATGTCGATGCGGCGGTTCACCGGGTTGAACGGGTTCTTGCGGTCGAACAGCGATGACGACGCATAGCCCACCACCCGCGCCACCTGATCGTCCGGGTACCCGCCGGCCACCAGCGCCCGGCGCGCCGCGTTGGCGCGGTTGGCCGACAGCTCCCAGTTGCCGAACTCGCCAGTGCCCGCATAGGGTTTGGCGTCGGTGTGGCCGCTGACACTGATCTTGTTCGGTACGGTCTTGATGGTGTCTGCCATCGCCAGCAGGATGTCTTCGAAATACGGCTGCAGGCGCGCGCTGCCAATGTCGAACATTGGCCGGTTCTCGGCATCCATGATCTGGATACGCAGGCCGTCCTGGGTGATCTCGAACAGGATCTGATCCTTGAACTTCTGCAGTTGCGGGTTCTCTTCCACCTTGTTCTGCAGCTCTTGCAGCAGCAGCTCCAGGCGCTCCCGCTCAACCTGCTCGGCCATGGTTTCAACCTGGTCCTTGTTCACCTCGATGGTGTTGTCGGGGGTAGGCTCGGACTTCTCCGTCGGGTTGATGGTTTTTTCCGGGGCCAGTTCAGGCGACCCGCCCAGGTCGATGACGTAAGGCGTGCCACTTTCCGAAAAACCGATCGGGTCCTTGAAGTAGCCGGCGATGGCAATCTTCTGCTCCGGCGTGGCCGTGGAAAGCAGCCACAGCACCAGAAAGAACGCCATCATAGCCGTCGCGAAGTCGGCAAAGGCGATTTTCCAGGCGCCGCCGTGATGGCCGCCGCCAAAGCGCTTTACGCGCTTGACGATGATGGGCTGGTTGTTTTCCATGGATCAGCGACCGCGTACCGCTTGTTCCAGCTCGGAGAAGCTGGGGCGATGCTTGGGGTACAGCACCTTGCGCCCGAACTCCACGGCCAGCGATGGCGGCATCCCCGAGGCCGACGCCACCAGCGAAGCCTTGATCGATTCGTAGAGGTTCAGCTCCTCCTTGGCATCGTGCTCCAGGCACTTGGCCAACGGGCCGAAGAAGCCGTAGGCCGCCAGAATACCGAAGAACGTCCCCACCAGCGCCGCGCCTACGTGCATGCCGATGGCCGCCTGGTCGCCGTCGCCCAGCGAGGCCATGGTCACCACGATACCCAGCACCGCAGCCACGATACCGAAGCCGGGCATGCCGTCGGCCACGCCGGTCACCGCATGCGACGGGTGCTCCAGCTCTTCCTTCATGCTCAGCAGCTCCATGTCGAACAGGCCCTCGAGCTCATGCGGGGCCATGTTGCCGGTGGACATGATGCGCAGGTAGTCGCAGACGAACGCGGTCATGCGTTCATCGGCCAGCACGGTCGGGTACTTGGCAAAGATCGGGCTGGCCGAGGCATCCTCGATGTCGGCCTCGATGGCCATCATGCCCTCACGGCGGCTCTTGTTCAGAATCTCGTACACCAGCCCCAGCACCTCCAGGTAGTAGGCATGGGTGAAGCGCGAGCCGAACATCTTCATCGACTTCTTGATGACGTGCATGGTCATGTAGCCGGGGTTGGCCTGCAGGAATGCACCAAAGGCCGCACCGCCAATGATCAGTACTTCGAACGGCTGGATCAGTGCCGCGATCTTGCCGTGGGAGAGCACGTAGCCGCCGAGCACGCTCGCGAATACGACGATGATGCCGATAATTTTAGCCATAGATTCAAAGCACTTGCTGTCGTGGTCAGGGGATGTGGCGGAAGCGTCAAAACTCTTCTTCTACTTATCGGCAGAACTGCGCCAGACTATAGCCACTCAAAGCGAAAAGCCAGTTCGGACTGATGTCAAAATGCCAATCGAAACTAAGGTACCCGGCCAGGCTCCACGTACGTTAGAGGCCTGGGTAAAGCTGCTGGAAAGCATTCGCATACCTGTGCCCAAGCACAGCTATGACCGGGTAATGGCGGCCATCAACGACAATCGCCGCTCACTGCGCGATATCGCCGAACTGATGCAGGACAGCCCCGCCCTGGTGCTGTCGGTGATGCGTGAAGCCAACCACCCCACCAACGCCAGCCAGGCCGAGCCTGCCGAAAGCCTGGAGGTGGCCCTCAACCGCCTGGGGCTGGAGCGCAGTGCGCAGTTGCTCAAGCGCCTGCCATCAGTGCCAGCCGAGAACATCCCGCCGGTGCTCTGCCAGTTCCAGCTGATCAGCCAGCATGCCTCGCAGCAGGCCAGTGGGCTGTTCGCCAGCCGCCTGGCGCGGCTCTGGCAGGAAATCCACTGGGGCAGCCTGCTGTTCCTGTCGCCGCTGTGGCCACTGGCGCTGGCCCACCCCAAGCTGCTGGACACCTGGGAGCTGCGGGTCATCCATAAAGGCGAGGTGGCCGCAGAGGTCGAGCATGAACTGTTTGGCGTCCGTATCCTGGAGCTGTGCCGGGCCATGGCCGAGCACTGGCGCCTGCCACAGTGGGTCACGCTGGGCTATCGCCTGCTGCTCGAGGAGCGCGAGCAACTGGCACAGGTGCTGAACATAGCCCGCGATGAAGACCTGCTCAGCCAGCAGCACAGGCTGGACGCCGAGCCCGGCCTGCGCCGCTGGTTCAACCAGCCGGCCAACACCGTACTGCTGGCCAACAACCTGGCCCTGGCCGCTCAGGTGGGCTGGGACAACCCGCACCTGCTGCGCTGGCAACTGCTGACCGCGCTTTACCTGCAGACGTCGCTGGAAGACGTGCAGCAGCAAATGCACCAGCAGGCCGCTGCCAGTGCCCGCCGCCATGCCAGGCTGGCGCTGTTCCACCCCGCCGAGGCGCTGATCTGGCCCTGGCACCAGCGCCGACCGCACCCAGATATGCTGGCACCGCCGCCCCCTACCAGTGACGACCTGGCACGTTGGCGCACGCTCTGCCAGGACCTGCTGGCCCAGCCGACCCCGTTCACCAACACCGTCCACCTCGCCACCCAGGCACGCGAAGCCCTGCTGGCCTGCGGCATGCAGCGCGTACTGCTGCTCGGGCTCGACCGGGCCAACGACTGCCTGCGCGTGCAGCAGGTGGCCGGCCTGCCCAAAGAGGCCGCGAGCCTGGTGCTGCCCGTTGCGCCGAACAAGCTGTTACAAAAATTGATGGCCCAGGCGGGGCAGTTGCGCATTACCCCCGAGAACCACACCCAGTTCAACGCCCTGCTGCCCGCCCCACTGCGTGCCCTGTTCCGCGGCGAGCACGTGCTGCTGCGCTCCCTGGCGGTGAATGACCAGGTACTCATGCTGATGGTGGCCGACCAGGGTTGCAGGCCCATGGCCGATATCAGCGTGCAGGCCTTCGGCAAGACCGCACAATGCATCGAGCGGGCCCTGACCGTGTTTGCCAACCGCAAGGCCTGAGCCTTGCGCTACAATCGCCCCTCTTTGCACACTGGAGACCGTGGATGAGCGACTTTTCCGGCCTGCCGCTGGTGATCGAGCCCGCAGACCTGCTGCCACGCCTGGCTTCGCCCCAGCTGATCCTGGTCGACCTGAGCAGCGCCAACCGCTATGTCAGTGGCCATGTCCCGGGCGCGCACTTTGTCGACGGCAAACGCACCCAGCTCGGTCAGCCACCGGCCCCTGGCCTGCTGCCAGCGCTGGGCGACCTGGAAAAACTGTTCGGTGAGCTGGGCCACCGTGATGATGCGGTGTACGTGGTGTACGACGATGACGGCGGCGGCTGGGCCGGGCGCTTCATCTGGTTGCTCGACGTGATCGGCCACACGCGCTACCACTACCTGAATGGTGGCATCCAGGCGTGGCCTGCGGACAAACTGTCCACCGAGGCCCCGGCCAAGGGCACTACGCCAGTGGCACTGCACATCGACAATACGCCCACTGCCACCCGCGAGTACCTGCAAAGCCGCCTGGGCGCCGACGACCTGGTCATCTGGGATGCCCGCGGTCCGCAGGAATTCAGTGGCGAGAAAGTGCTGGCGGCCAAGGGCGGGCACATACCCGGTGCGATCAACTTCGAGTGGACCGCCGGCATGGACCTCAACGACCACCTGCGCATCCGCCCTGACATCGCCCAGGTGTTGCAGCAACTGGGCATCACCCCGGACAAGGAAGTGATCACCCACTGCCAGACCCACCGCCGCTCCGGTTTCACCTACCTGGTGGCCAAGGCCCTCGGCTACCCACGTGTCAAAGCCTATGCCGGCTCGTGGAGCGAATGGGGCAACCACCCGGACACGCCTGTAGAAGTCTAAGGAACCTGCATGAAATCCCGTCTGTTCATCATCAGCCAGTACCTGCTGCCGCACCACCTGCTGTCACGGCTGGCCGGCTGCGTCGCCGAGTGCCGTGTGCGCTGGTTCAAGAATGCCTTTACCGCCTGGTTCGCCAAACGCTACCAGGTCAACATGACCGAAGCGCTGGTCGAAGACCTGAGCGCCTATGAGCACTTCAACGCCTTCTTCACCCGCGCCCTGAAGCCAGGTGCACGGCCGCTGGACGACACCCCCGGCAGCATCCTGTGCCCTGCAGACGGTGCAGTCAGCCAGCTCGGCCCCATCGAGCACGGCCGCATCTTCCAGGCCAAGGGCCACGGCTACAGCGCCCAGGAACTGCTGGGCGGCGACCCGGCCATGGCTGCGCCATTCATGGGCGGCGAGTTTGCCACCATCTACCTGTCACCCAAGGACTACCACCGCGTGCACATGCCGCTGGCAGGTACCCTGCGCGAGATGGTGTACGTGCCCGGCCGGTTGTTCTCGGTAAACCAGACCACGGCAGAGAACGTGCCAGAGCTGTTTGCGCGCAACGAGCGCGTGGTGTGCGTGTTCGACACCGAGCGCGGCCCGATGGCGGTGGTGCTGGTGGGGGCGATGATCGTGGCCTCTATCGAGACCGTATGGGCAGGGCTGGTGACGCCACCCAAACGTGAGCTGAAAACCTACCGCTACGACGACGCCAGCCGCGCGCCCATCCACCTGGAGAAAGGTGCCGAACTGGGCCGCTTCAAGCTGGGTTCGACTGCCATCGTCCTGTTCGGGCCACAGCAGGTGAAGTGGGCGCAATCGCTGGGCGCAGCCTCGGCCGTGCGCATGGGGCAGCAGCTCGGCCTGCCAGCCTGATGTCCTGCTGGGGATAACGCCGCCTGCGTGTGGGAGTGGGTTCACCCCCGCAGCAGGCGGCTAACGCTGCGCCTACGCCGACTGCGCGTCGCGGTCGCGCAGGCCCAGCAGGTACAACACCCCATCCAGCCCCAGGGTCGAAATGGCCTGTTTGGCCGACTGGCGCACCAGCGGCTTGGCGCGGAACGCCACGCCCAGCCCTGCCAGCGACAACATCGGCAAATCGTTGGCGCCATCGCCCACGGCGATGGTCTGCTCAAGCTGCAAGCCCTCTTCGCTCGCCAGCTTCTGCAGCAGCTCGGCCTTGCGCTGAGCGTCAACGATCGGCTCCACCGCCACACCGGTCACCTTGCCGTCGACCACTTCCAGCTCGTTGGCAAACACATAGTCGATGCCCAGCCGCGCCTGCACCTGGCGGGCAAAATAGGTGAAGCCGCCCGACAGAATGGCCGTTTTGTAGCCCAGCCGCTTGAGTTCGGCAAACAGGGTCTCCGCCCCTTCGGTGAGGCGCAGCGACGCACCGATCTGGTCCAGCACACCCACGTCCAGGCCCTTGAGCAGCGCCATGCGCTCCTTGAAACTGGCGCGAAAATCCAGCTCGCCGCGCATCGCCCGCTCGGTGATCGCCGCCACCTGCTCACCCACGCCCGCCGCCTTGGCCAGTTCGTCGATCACCTCGGCCTCGATCAGCGTCGAGTCCATGTCGAATACCGCCAGGCGGCGGTTGCGGCGGAACAGGTCGTCCTTCTGGAAAGCAATGTCGATGCTGAGCGCTTCGGACAAGGCAAAGAACTCGGCCCGCAACGCCTGGGCATCATCAGGCTCACCGCGCACCGAAATCTCGATGGCCGCCTTGCCCTTGCTGGTATCGGCATCCAGCGCCACACGGGCAGACAACCGTTCGATGCGCTCGATGGTCAGGTTGTGCTGGCTGATCACCGCACTGACCTGCTGCAGTTGGTCCGGGGTGATCTTGCGGCTCAGCAGGGTCACCACGTGGCGCGCGTCACCGTGGCCGTCGGCCCACTGCTGGTAATCCGCCTCGGAAATCGGCGTGTAGCGCGCCTGCAGGTTCAGCTCGTGGGCCTTGGCCTGCACGCTCTGCAACAGCTTGGTGGCCACTTCGTTGTCGGGGATGTCCACCAGGATGCCGAACGACAAGGTGCCGTGCATCACCGCCAGGCCGATGTCGAGAATGCTCACCCCGCCCTGCAGCAGGACGCCGGTGATGGCAGCAGTGAGACCGGGGCGATCTTCACCGGTGATGTTGATCAGGACGATTTCGCGCACAACCTGGCTCCGACTTCGATGAAAAATGCGCATTCTACCGACTTTCCGTGACCATCGGGCGCCAACGATACTTTGCCGACAAAACCCGGGTCGCTATACTGCCCCCCACTTCATGCCATTAAGAGCCGAGCTCAGTGAACCGGCCCACGCCCGTCAAAGCAGACAACTTCTTCCTGATGATCTATCGCGCCCTGAGTCAACGTCGCGTGCCACTGGCACTGCGCATCGCCTGCACCAACATCTTCCTGGTGGCCCTGGCGCTGGTGATCTATGCCTGCGTGATGGGTTTGCAGTTCAAGCAGGCCATGCACGAGCAAGCCGACGCGCTGGGGCAGAGCCTGACCACGCAGACAGCCACCTCGGCGACCGAACTGCTGGTGGCCAACGACATCCTCAGCCTCAATGTGCTGCTGGGCAACCTGGTGAAGAACCCGCTGGTGGCCCATGCGGCTATCTATAGCGTCGACAACCGCATCCTCGCCGAAGCCGGGCAGCGCCCGCGCAACAGCCTGATCGGGGAAACCGAGGGGGTCTATCAGACCAAGATCACCTTCCAGGACGTCACCGCCGGGCAACTGCGCATCAGCCTGGACATGAGTCAGTTCCAGCAACCCATGCTGATCAGCCTGCAGAGCATGGGCATCCTGGCCGCCATTTTGCTGGTACTGGCACTTACCCTCAGCCTGCGCCAGGGCCGCTACATCACCCTGCCACTGTTGCAACTGCGGGTGTGGCTGCGTGACCCACAGCACTACACCCCGGCCACCGACCGCCAGGACGAGATCGGCGATATCGCCCGCCAGCTGCACGCCCGCCTGGCCCCGCCGCCGCCTCCAGAGCCGGAACCGGAGCTGGAAGACGAGGACGAGCTGGAGCATGACCTGCACAGCGCACCTGCCGCCAAGCCTGCACCACGGGCAAGGCCGGCTGCAGTGGACGAAGACGATGACGATGCCTTTGCCGGCCTGCTGGATGACGAAGCGACCAAACCGCTGCCCATCGAGTCGGATGAACCGCAGTTCAGCGCCATACTGGCCGTGCAGCTGGGCTCGCAGGAGCAGCTGCGGCGCCTACCACGTACCCGCCTGGCCGAGCTGACCGAACGCTACCAGGACTGCCTGGAGCAAGCCGCCTCGCTGTATGACGGTGAAACCCACACCCTCAATGACGGCAGCACGCTGGTGCTGTTCCACAGCCGCGAGTGCGGTGAGGACTACCTGACCAATGCCATCTGCTGCGGCGAGCTGCTGCGCGCCTTGGGCCATGCGCTGCAAATCGAGGTGGCCGACAGCGGCATCACCCTGCAATTGCAGCTCGGCCTGACCTTGGGTAACGACCTGCACGGGCTGGAGCTGGTGGACGTGCTGATAGCAGAAAAGGTACAGGACGCACTGGCCCTGTCGCAGCACAGCCGCAACCTGCTGCTGGTGGAACGCAAGATCAGCGACGACGCGCTGATCCGCCAACGTGCCCGCATCCGCCCCATCGCCAGCCCAGAAGGCGCGTGCTGCGTAGAGCGCCTGATGGAGCCCTACCCCTCCATGCTCGAGCGGCAACTGGCGCGCATGCACGAGGGCCGGGTCTGACACCCACCCCAGCAGCCACACGCAAAAAAGCCCGCATCAGCGGGCTTTTTCTTACTTAACGCCAAGATCAGAACCGATAGACTTCCATATCGGTACGAATCGGGGACGCCATGGGGATCTTCGATTTCTCAGGCTGCTTCTTCACCTGCGCAGGTGCAGCAGGTTTTTTCGGCGCAACCTCGGCAATCGCTGGCTGGTTGGCCAGAGGCTTCACGGCCGTGCTCAGCTGCTCAGCCAGCTTTTGCAACAACTGGCCCTGGGCCTGCACCTGGGATGCTTCGCTGCCCTCGTGCTGTTGCTCAAGATGAACGATGCGGTTGTCACGTACCTGGCCGCGGCGGTCGAGTACGCGCCACTGGGCATCCAGAATGGCCGGTTGGTTCTTGCCTGAGTCCAGCCGCGTGATCGACAGCAGCACCTGCACATCCGGGCTGAAACCCGCTGTGGCCGGCGCCAATACCACACGCTGGCTGTCCAGGCGCCAGGCCAGCTGTCGGACAAGCAGTTGGTCGATGTCCGAAGAAAGGCTACCGGCCCAACGGCCATCGGTGGCGGCGCTCAGGCTGCCGTCAGCCTGGCGTTGCAGAAAGGTTTCGCGTTGCAGGTAGTCGGCCACCGAGACAGGGCCCAGCACCACAGCCATGCCAGCACTCTGCGACGGCTGGCCAGGCTCACCGCTGTCGAGCTGGTACAGGGCCACAGGCTGATGCATGGTGCACCCACCTAGGCCCAGCAAGCCAGTCATCAACAGCGCAAAAGGAATGCGCAGAAATTTCATCATCCCATCCAAGCGGATGCCTTCAGGCATACCGCAGTGATACACAATTATTCAAACGGGCGCACGGCTACGCCGGCGCCGCAAGGGGCATATCATCCGCGAAATGGCGGCCCGACTCCAGCATTTCTGCCCGCACAGGCGGTGAAATCGCCAATGCGGGCCTTGCGGGCGTCAGGCCGGGAGCTCGACCTGCAACCCGTCGACCCGCTGGAAGCCACGTGGCAACTTGCTACCGCGTCGGCCACGCTCGCCCTTGTAGTGCTCCAGGTCATCTGCCTTGAGCGACAGCGTGCGCTTGCCAGCCCGCAGCACCAGCGTGGCGCCCTCGGCGATCACGGCAATATCGGTGACGAACTCTTCACGGCTGGCCACCCGATCACCCGGCACCCCGATGATCTTGTTGCCCTTGCCCTTGCCCAACTGCGGCAGGTCGCTGACCTTGAACACCAGCAACCGCCCTTCGGTGGTCACCGCCGCCAGCCAGTCCTGCTCACGGCTGGCCACCGGGCGCGGGGTCATCACCTTGGCACCGTTGGGCAGGTTCAGCAGGCCCTTGCCGGCCTTGTTCTTGGCCTGCAGGTCTTCACCCTTGACCACGAAGCCATAGCCCGCGTCGGATGCCACCACGTACAGTGCATCGTCTTCGGGCATCAAAACGCAGTCGAAGGTGGCACCCGGTGGCGGGGTCAGGCGCCCGGTCAGCGGCTCGCCCTGCCCCCGGGCAGACGGCAGGCTGTGGGCCGCCAGCGAATAACTGCGCCCTGTGGAGTCGATCAGCACGGCAAACTGGTTGGAACGCCCGGCAGCGGCAGCCTTGAAGCCATCGCCGGCTTTGTACGACAGGCCCGTGGCATCGATGTCGTGCCCCTTGGCACACCGCACCCAGCCTTTTTCGGACAGCACCACGGTGACGGGCTCGGTCGGCATCAGCTCGTTTTCCGACAGGGCCTTGGCTTCGGCACGCTCGACGATCGGCGAACGGCGGTCGTCCCCGTAGGTTTCGGCATCCTTGATCAGCTCACTGCGCACCAGCTTGCGCAGCTTCGCCTCGGAACCCAGCAGGGCCTGGAGCTTGGCCTGCTCCTTGAGCAATTCGTCCTGTTCGCCGCGGATCTTCATTTCTTCCAGACGGGCCAACTGGCGCAGGCGGGTCTCGAGAATGTAGTCGGCCTGGATTTCAGTCAGGTCGAAACGGGCGATGAGGGCCTGCTTGGGCTGGTCTTCGGTGCGGATGATGTGGATCACTTCATCCAGGTTGAGGAAGGCGGTGAGCAAGCCATCCAGCAGGTGCAGGCGCCTTTCCACCTTGTCCAGACGGTGCTGCAGGCGGCGGCGCACCGTGTTGGTACGGAACTCAAGCCACTCCAGCAGCAGGGCACGCAGGTTTTTCAGCTGCGGCCTGCCGTCCAGGCCGATGATGTTGACGTTGACCCGGTAGCTGCTCTCCAGGTCGGTGGTGGCGAACAGGTGCTGCATCAGCTCAGCCGCATCCACCCGGTTGGAACGCGGGATGATGACGATGCGGCAGGGGTTCTCGTGGTCGGACTCGTCCCGCAGGTCGGCCACCATCGGCAGCTTCTTGGCCTGCATCTGCGCGGCAATCTGCTCCAGCACCTTGGCACCGGAGACCTGGTGCGGCAGCGCGGTCACGACGATATCGCCATCTTCGACGCGGTACACGGCGCGCATGCGAATGGAGCCGCGCCCGCTTTCGTACATCTTCAGGATCTCGGCCCGCGGCGTGATGATTTCCGCCTCGGTCGGGTAATCCGGCCCCTGGATATGCTCGCACAGTTGCTCGATGGTAGCCTTGGGCTCGTCCAGCAAACGGACGCAGGCACTGGCCACTTCGCGCAGGTTGTGCGGCGGCACGTCGGTGGCCATGCCCACGGCGATACCGGTGGTGCCGTTGAGCAGAATGTTGGGCAGGCGCGCCGGCAGCACGGCCGGTTCCTGCAGGGTGCCATCGAAGTTGGGTACCCAGTCCACGGTGCCCTGGCCCACTTCGCTGAGCAGCACTTCGGCGTAGCGCGACAGGCGCGCCTCGGTGTAACGCATGGCCGCGAACGACTTGGGATCGTCCGGCGCGCCCCAGTTACCCTGGCCGTCGACCAAGGTGTAGCGGTAGCTGAACGGCTGCGCCATCAGCACCATGGCTTCGTAGCAGGCCGAGTCACCGTGGGGGTGGAACTTGCCGAGTACGTCACCCACCGTACGCGCCGACTTCTTGTGCTTGGCGTCGGCGTCCAGCCCCAACTCGCTCATGGCGTACACGATGCGCCGCTGCACGGGCTTGAGGCCGTCACCGATGTGCGGCAGGGCGCGGTCCATGATCACGTACATGGAGTAGTTGAGGTAGGCCTGTTCGGTGAAGTCAGCCAGTGAGCGGCGTTCTACGCCATCCAGGCTGTCTTGTAAGTCGCTCATGCGAGCCTCGTCATTTCAGGTTCTGGCGCAACAGCATGGTGCCGCCGCGCTGGGTAAATTCAAGTTGTTTCAGGGCGCTCATGCCCAGCAGCACGGTGTCGTCGTCCAGGCCGGGTATCACCACCGCGCGCACGTTCTGCAGGTGGATATCACCCAGTTGCAGGTCTGCAAGGCGCGTGCTGTAACCGGCGGCCCGGCCATTGGCGGTGCTCAGCACCACGGGGCTGCCGCGGGTGAGCCCCAGCTTGCCAGCCAGGGTTTCGGGCACGGCCACGTCCGTGGCACCGGTGTCGAGCATGAAGTGCACTACCTGGCCATTGATGGCGCCATCGGCCACGAAGTGGCCCTGGCCATTGCCCAGCAGGCGCACCTCGATAAAGCCTTGCCCATGGGACGACTGGACCTGGGCGTTGGGGTTGCGCTGGCGGTCTTCCCAGTCACCAAAGTAGCGGGTGGCCAAAAACAACGCGGCCGCCCAGGCCAGGATCATCAGTACCCTGCCCGCACGCCTGCCGGGGGCCTGGCTCATGGCTTGGCGCTCCAGCCGCCTTGCGGCGCGGCGAAGCGCCAGACGATGGGGCGTGCCTCGCCGTCGGCCCTCGCACCCTCGTTGTTGTCCAGGCCGACCCAGGCGCCTTTGGCATCGATCACCAGCGCTTCGGCCACGCCGAACGGCTGGTCGTAACGGCGGTGCTCAACCAGTGCATCGGCAGCGAACGACCAGCAACGCTCCACCTGACCAGTGTCTACGTCGCGCCGGCAAATACGGTAGGCATTGCGCTCAAGCGTGAACAGCTTGCCCTCGAACCAGGCCAGGTCGGCAAAGTCCCGCGAACGCGGCCGGGCATTGGGCATCTGCGCGGGCTGCATCTCGGTACCGGCTTCGCTGAGCAGCACACAGCCTCGGCCACAGGACCACACCGACTGCTGCCGTTCGATGGCCACCAGGCCACGGCGCTCACGCTCTGCCGCCAGCCACAGGCGGTCACCTGCCGGGTTGATCGCCAGTCCTTCGAACAACGCATTGAAGTTCAGCAACATGCCGCTGGCACGGGCCTGGCGCACCATGGCCGAGTCAATCTTCAGCCAGCCCGGCTCACCCGCCTCGGGCAGTTGCAGCACCGCTGCATGGGCCTCACTGACCAGGTAGAGGTTGCCCGCCTTGTCACAGGTGAGGCCCTCGAAATCCAGCTCGCCACCGCGCACCAGGCCCGCAAGCCAGGTGCGGGTCTTGAGCCCCCATGGCAAGCCGCTTTCCGGTACCGCTGGCGGGTTGAACAGCAGAGGTTCGGCACGCCACACGCTGGCTTGCTGGTCGAGGCGGTAGATGCGGTCGTCATCACGGTCCGACACCCCCCACAGGCTGCCCCGGCACTGGGCCAGGCCAGACATGTTGCCGGCACGCATGCCGTCGATGGGGTGCTCGGCGACCAACTGCAACTCGGGCCATTCGTCTGCCACACTCGGCAGGGCCGCCAGCGCCAGCAAGGCCGCCAGAAGCAGACGGATCAAACCATGACCTCGGCCAGGTTGCCTTTGGTTTCCAGCCAGGCCTTGCGGTCACCCGCACGCTTCTTGGCCAGCAGTTTGTCCATCAGCTCGCAGGTGGTCTGTACGTCGTCCAGGGTCAGTTGCACCAGGCGCCGGGTGTTCGGGTCCATGGTGGTTTCGCGCAGCTGGGGCGGGTTCATTTCGCCCAGGCCCTTGAAGCGCGTAACCTGGGGCTTGCCGCGTTTCTTCTCGGCCACCAGGCGGTCGAGGATGCCGTCGCGCTCGGCTTCATCCAGGGCGTAGTAGATTTCCTTACCCAGGTCGATGCGGTACAGCGGTGGCATGGCCACATAGACGTGCCCGGCCTCGACCAGGGCGCGGAAGTGCTGGACGAACAAGGCACACAACAGGGTGGCGATGTGCAGGCCGTCGGAGTCGGCGTCGGCCAGGATGCATACCTTGCCATAACGCAGCTGTGCCAGGTCGGTGGCCCCCGGGTCTACGCCAATGGCCACGGCAATGTTGTGCACTTCCTGGCTGGCCAGCACTTCACCGCCATCCACTTCCCAGGTGTTGAGGATCTTGCCACGCAGGGGCAGGATGGCCTGGAACTCCTTGTCCCGCGCCTGCTTGGCCGAGCCGCCGGCCGAGTCACCCTCGACCAGGAACAGTTCGGCGCGCATCGGGTCCTGGCCTGCGCAGTCCGCCAGCTTGCCAGGCAGTGCCGGCCCCTGGGTGATGCGCTTGCGCTCGACCTTCTTGCTCGCCTTCAGGCGCCGCCCAGCATTGCTGATGGCCAGCTCGGCCAACTGCATGCCCAGCTCGGGGTGGGCGTTGAGCCACAGGCTGAAGGCATCCTTGACCACGCCGGAAACGAACGCCGCCGCCTCGCGGGAAGACAGCCGCTCCTTGGTCTGCCCGGAGAACTGCGGGTCCTGCATCTTCATCGACAGCACGAAGGTGATGCGCTCCCACACGTCCTCCGGCGCCAGCTTCACGCCACGGGGCAGCAGGTTACGGAACTCGCAGAACTCGCGCATTGCGTCGAGCAGGCCCTGGCGCAGCCCATTGACATGGGTACCGCCCTGGGCGGTGGGGATCAGGTTGACGTAGCTTTCCTGAATGCTGTCTCCGCCTTCGGGCAGCCACAGCAGGGCCCAGTCCACCGCTTCCTTGTTACCGGCCAGGCTGCCGCAGAACGGCTCGTCGGGCAGGCGCTGGAACTCGCTGACCGCATCCACCAAGTAGGAGCGCAGGCCATCTTCGTAGTGCCACTCCACTTTCTCGCCGCTGGTCTTGTCTTCGAACGTGACCAGCAGGCCCGGGCACAGCACGGCCTTGGCCTTGAGCACGTGCTTGAGGCGGCTGACAGAGAACTTGGGCGAATCGAAGTACTTGGGGTCCGGGCTGAAATACACGCTGGTGCCGGTGTTGCGCTTGCCCACCGAACCGACCACCTCCAGCTCGCTGGCCTTGAAGCCATCGGCGAAGGTCATCTGGTATTCGTTGCCATCACGTTTCACGCGCACACGAACCTGGGTGGACAAGGCGTTCACCACCGAGATGCCCACGCCATGCAGGCCGCCGGAGAACTGGTAGTTCTTGTTGCTGAACTTGCCGCCGGCGTGCAGCTTGGTCAGGATCAGCTCAACGCCGGAAACCCCTTCCTCGGGGTGGATGTCCACCGGCATGCCACGGCCATCGTCGCTGACCTCCAGCGAGTGGTCGGCATGCAGGGTCACCTGCACCGAACGGGCGTGGCCGGCCAGGGCTTCGTCGACGCTGTTGTCGATGACTTCCTGGGCCAGGTGGTTGGGGCGGCTGGTATCGGTATACATGCCCGGCCGCTTGCGGACCGGGTCAAGGCCCGAGAGGACTTCGATGGCGTCTGCGTTATAGGCGCTAGCGCTGGGATTGGCCATGGGGTCTCGTCGTCAGTCTGGTGAATGCGAAAAAATCAAAATACAGAAAAATCGAGGGCCGCATACTGCGCGCGCTCAATGCCGGCAAACGCCAACAAGGCCGGCAGCCGCTCGGCGAAGCCCTGGAAACTGTGGTCGCCACCCGCCTGGATGCGCAGGGCACAGGCGCGGTAGTAGCGCTCGGCATGCCGGTAGTCCAGGGTTTCGTCGCCGGTTTGCAGCCAGACCTGGTAACGGCTGGCGTCAGCGGGCGGTGGTACCTCCAGCGTGGCCAGGGCCTGGACGTGGTCGTGGGTGAGTTCCCAGGCCTCGCCGGTATGGTGGTTGTGCTGGGTGCCCAGGTAGCCGTCAAACAGCGTGTGCGGGTTTACGGCCGGGTTGATCAGCAACGCCTTAAGGCCATGGCGCTCGGCCAGGTGGGTGGCATAGTAGCCGCCCAGCGAACTGCCGACCAGCAACGGCGCGCCCAGCTCGGCGATGGCAGCTTCGAGCTGGGTGATGGCATTGCGTGGGTGATGGTGCAAGGCAGGCAGGCGCAACTGCTCGGCAAGGCCGATCTGCTGCATGACAGCCTCCAGCTGGCGCGCCTTGGTGGACAGCGGCGAGCTGTTGAAGCCATGGATATAGAGGATGGAACCCGACATGCTGCCCCCGGAATCTGTGACTTCGCGCCTGGTGACGCCGGCGCAGGGACGCGCAGTGTAGCGCGTTCGACGGGTTTTGACGCTGCGTGGCGGGTTTGGCAACACTTTTAACGCTCAGCGCTGGCGTACCCGTCAGTACCCTGGGCTGTCGAAGTCCAGCGCCACGACGAAGTCCCGCGCCCGCTCAACCCCCGTCTCGATCACCCCGTCGGCATGCAGGCGCAGCCAGCGGTAGCCTGGCTGCTCGTGGCTTACCTGGAAGTCCTCGCTGCGCGCCGCGAACTGGATGCAGGTAGAAGGTGTAGCCAGTAGCCGTCGGCCCTCGCGCCATTCATCCCATTCTTGGTGCACGTGACCCCACAGCAAGGCGCGCACCTGTGGGTAACGCGCCACCACTGCGAACAGCGCCGGGGCGTTGCGCAGGGCGATGGGGGCGATCCAGGCGCAGCCGATGTCCACGGGTTGATGGTGCATGCACACCAGGCAGTGCCGCCCGCCCGCACTGGCCAGCGCGGCATCCAGCAGCGCCAACTGGGCATCGTCGAGCCAGCCGTGAGCGGCGCCCGGCACGGCCGTATTGAGCATGATGATGCGCCAGGCGCCCCGGTCTGTAACGGGTTGCACCAACTCGGGCGCAACCTGAGCCATGACTTGGGCTTCGTCATGGTTGCCTGGCAACCAGCGGGCAGGTGCGGCAAAGCCTTCGGTCAGTTGGCGAAACGCCGCGTAAGACGCAACGCTGGCATCCTGGGACAGGTCACCGGTGCACAACAGCAGGTGGGTGTCCGGCTGCTCGCGCAATGCCTGGGCCACCACATGGCGCAGGCTGTCACGGGTATTCAGGCCCAGCATGCTGCCGCCAGGGTCGGCAAACAGGTGAGCATCGGTCAGTTGCACCACATTCACGGTGCCGGCAGGGTTCAGGTGCGGCAACGGCCGTCTCCTTTCAGCGGGCGCTTGCCAGTTCGTGGCCACAGGCCAGGCAGTGGCTCAGCCACTCACCCAGAAACAGATTGAGCTGGGCCTTTTCGTCCGGCTGGTGCATGGCGTCATTGGGGTAGGGATAGATGCTGCGCAGCCGGCGGGCATGCTCGGCGCTGACCACTTCGGCCATGCGCGCATCGTGGTACACCTGCACCTCCATGACCGGTACCGGCAGCCAGGGCAGGCTGTGCTCCTGGCGCACGCGCAAGGTGGTGGTATAGGGGCAGGCCAGCACCACTTCGAGCACCAGCACACCGAGCATCTGATCGCCCTGGGTCATGCCGATGCGGCGCGAACTCTGGGTGCTGCGCATGTCGGGCAGCAGCCGCATCAGCCGGGCGTAATTGGCTTCGCAGGCGGCCTGCAGCCCGGCCAGGTCGACCCGGTAGCGCTCGCGCAACAGGTTCACTTCCACATACCCCGGACTTCGTCACGGTTCAGCGCCAGCCATTGCAGGCCAATGATGGTAGCGGCGTTGCAGATACGGCCGTCACGCACCGCCTGCAGGGCATCCTCGAACGACCAGACGCGCACGCGGATGTCCTCGCCTTCGGCCTCCAGGCCATGCAGGCCACCCGCCCCCTCGGCACTGCAACGGCCCAGGAACAGGTGGACGTATTCATCACTGCCGCCCGGTGAGGGGAAGTAGCGGGTCATCGGCCACAGCGCGCTGAAGGTGAGGCCGGCCTCTTCTTCGGCTTCGCGGTGGGCGACCTCTTCGGGCTGCTCGTCCTTGTCGATCAACCCTGCAACCATCTCGATCAGCCAGGGGTTGTCGGCCTTGCCCAGGGCACCGACGCGAAACTGCTCGATCAGCACCACTTCATCGCGTTGCGGGTCGTAGGGCAGTACGCACACCGCGTCGTGGCGCACGAACAGCTCACGGCTGATCTCGCGCCCCATGCCACCGGCAAACAGCTCATGGCGCAGTTGCAGCTTGTCGAGCTTGTAGAAGCCCTGGAAGCAGTTGGCCCGCTTGACGATCTCGACCGCCCGGGGCACTGAATTCAACGTGTCTGACATGGAAATCCTCATTACCTCGATACCGCTTCGCGCCATCCTACTCTGCACGCTGGCACGTTTCACCCCCCAGCAGCAACCGTTGGGGCACACGGGACAGCAGGCCGTGTCTCTGTTAGCTTAGTGGCGAACTGAAGGCCGCGCCGACAGTCAAAGGCCGACTTTTCCCTGTTCTTGCAAGGATCATCATGACACTTGTCAAACTGACTTC
The DNA here is from genome assembly GCF_016647865.1 of Pseudomonas sp. S60. NCBI lineage: Bacteria > Pseudomonadati > Pseudomonadota > Gammaproteobacteria > Pseudomonadales > Pseudomonadaceae > Pseudomonas > Pseudomonas sp. S60. Next base: position 17,866 of record NZ_JACVVH010000061.1, read on the forward strand.
CGTGGCTGTGCTGGCCATGGCCCTGGGTGCTTGCCAGAGCCTGTTCGCGCCCAACTACCGAGCCCCCCTCGAGGTCAAGCGCGAGGCCTGGGAGCACGTGAAACCCGGCTGCAGCGAACGTGACTGCCCGCTGGTGAACATAGATACCGTGCACTTCCCGGCGCTGCCCAAGCTTGACGCAATCGTTGAAAAACGCCTGCTTCAGCTGACCGAAGACAACGCACGCGGCAGCGCACCGGCCACCCTGCAAGCCTACGAGCAGCAGTACCTGGCCAGCGCCGACAAGCGCAACAGCAGCTACCTGCAGGCCAAGGTACGCGAGCAGCATGACGGCTTGGTGATCGTCGAACTGTCCAGCTACCTGGACACCGGCGGTGCCCATGGCATGCCGGGCCGCGCGTTCATCAACTACTCACGCAAGCTGGACAAGGTGCTGACCTTGCAGGACATGCTGGTACCCGGCCAGGAAGACACGTTCTGGAAGACCGTCGAGGAGTCCCACCGTGCCTGGCTGATCAGCGTCGGCATGGACAAGGACGCCGAGTTCCTCAAGACCTGGCCGTTCAAACGTTCGCCGCACATTGCCCTGACCTACGGCGCGGTGGTGGTGAAGTACGAGGTGTACGCCATCGCGCCGTATTCCATGGGCCATGTAGAGCTGAAAATCCCCTACCCGCGCCTCAACGGCGTGATCAAGCCTGAACTGTTCCCCGGCCGCGGCTGAGGCTCAGTACACCGTAGGTCAGCCCTGCCAGCAGCACCGCCGGCAGGGTAGCCCCCAGGTCCGCCGCCTGCGCTGCGATCACGTGGTAGGCCACCGCGCCGATCCCCCAGGCCAGCAACGCTGGCCAGTGCAATGGGGTGGCCTGGGCCGGCAGGCGGCGACGGCGCACCCCGTAATGGTCCACCAGTACCACGCCGAACAGTGGCGCGAACACCGAACCGATCAGCAGCAGGAAGTTCTCGTACTGGGCCAGCGGGGCCAACAAGGCAATCAGGGTGCACAGCACACCGATCACCAGGGCCAGGTGCTCGACCTTGACCGGCACCAGCACGCCGCTGGACACCGCTGCCGAATGGATATCGGCGAAGGCCTTTTCCGATTCGTCCAGCAGGATGAGCAGCAACGGGATGCCCATACCCGCCCCCGCCAAGGCCAGCAGCAAGGCATTGACCTCACCGCTGGCAGCGAAGGCGAGGGTGTAGGCCACGCCAAGGCTCATCAGCCAGGTGTTGCCGATGAAGTAGCCCAGCACCGTGCCGCCGAACACCTGCCGGCCATCGCGGGCAAAGCGCGAATAGTCGGCGATCAGCGGCAGCCATGACAGGGGCATGGCGATGACGATGTCAAAGCCCACCGCCAGCGACATCGAGCCATCGCCGCTGCGGTTCCACAGGGCGGCCAGGTCGGCCTTGGCGAACAGGTTCCAGGTCAGCCACAGGCAGGCGCCCAGCAGCAGCCAGATACCCCAGGCGCGCAAGATCTTGCGCACGAAGGCCAACGGCCCGCTGACTGCCAGCGCGGTGGCCAGGGCGCCGAAGCACAGCGTCCACAGCATGGGGCTATTCCAGGCACTGTCTTCGCCGAACGCGCGTGCGCCCAAAAGGCTCGCGGCGTCGCGCATGACGATGATTTCAAAGGCGCCCCAACCCACCAGTTGCAGCAGGTTGAGCAGCGCCGGTAACCGTGCGCCATGGCTGCCCAGGCTGAGCTTCAGGGTACCCATGGCGGACAGCCCGGTGTCGCTGCCGATCACCCCGGCGGCGCCCAATAGCAGCACCCCGACACCTGTGCCCAGGGCGATGGCAAGCACCGCGCCGGCAAGGCCCAGGCCCGGTGCCAACATGGCGCCGACTTGCAGCACCATCAGGCCGATGCCGAGGGAGAACCACAGGGAGAACAAGTCGCGAGCGCCAAAGATGCGCCTGGCAGCGGGGACCGGGTGGTCGGGGGAGAACGGGCTGGGGGTGGTCATTGTTGTGATCGCCGAGAAGGTTGAGATGGGTGCTGAAGCGGCTGGCCTCTTCGCGGGTAAATCCACTCCCACAGAGCAGTTCACATTCCTGTGGGAGCGGGTTTACCCGCGAAGGGGCTAGCCGCTTCGGTGCAGGTGTAAAGCCGGTTACACCTTGTGGTACAGCTGACTGCCTTCCTGGCGGAACCGCTCGGCCTGCTCACGCATGCCCTGCTCCACCGTAACGTCAACGGTTTCGATCTTGGCGGCGTACTCGCGTACTTCCTGGGTGATCTTCATGGAGCAGAATTTCGGCCCGCACATGGAGCAGAAGTGCGCGACCTTGGCCGACTCCTTCGGCAGGGTTTCGTCGTGGAACGCGCGGGCGGTGTCCGGGTCCAGGCCCAGGTTGAATTGGTCCTGCCAGCGGAACTCGAAGCGTGCCTTGGAAAGCGCGTTGTCACGGATCTGCGCGCCGGGGTGGCCCTTGGCCAGGTCCGCAGCGTGGGCGGCGATCTTGTAGGTGATGATGCCGGTCTTCACGTCGTCCTTGTTCGGCAGGCCCAGGTGCTCCTTGGGTGTGACGTAGCAGAGCATGGCGCAGCCGAACCAGCCGATCATCGCCGCACCGATGCCCGAGGTGATGTGGTCGTAGCCCGGTGCGATATCGGTGGTCAGCGGGCCAAGGGTGTAGAACGGCGCTTCGTCACAGCATTCAAGCTGCTTGTCCATGTTCTCCTTGATCAACTGCATGGGCACATGGCCGGGGCCTTCGATCATGCATTGCACGTCGTGCTTCCAGGCAATCTTGGTCAGCTCGCCCAGGGTTTCCAGCTCACCGAACTGGGCCGCGTCGTTGGCATCGGCAATCGACCCCGGGCGCAGCCCATCGCCCAGCGAGAAGCTGACGTCGTAGGCCTTCATGATTTCGCAGATTTCTTCGAAGTGGGTGTAGAGGAAGTTCTCCTGATGGTGCGCCAGGCACCACTTGGCCATGATCGAACCCCCGCGGCTGACGATGCCGGTGACGCGCTTAGCGGTCAGCGGCACGTAGCGCAGCAACACCCCGGCGTGGATGGTGAAGTAGTCCACGCCCTGCTCGGCCTGCTCGATCAGGGTATCGCGGAACAGCTCCCAGGTGAGGTCTTCGGCCACGCCGTTGACCTTTTCCAGGGCCTGGTAGATAGGCACGGTGCCAATCGGCACTGGCGAATTACGGATGATCCACTCGCGTGTTTCATGGATGTGCTTGCCGGTGGACAGGTCCATGACCGTGTCCGACCCCCAGCGGATGCCCCACGTCAGCTTGGCCACCTCCTCCTCGATGGAGGAACCGAGTGCGCTGTTGCCGATATTGCCGTTGATCTTCACCAGGAAGTTGCGGCCTATGATCATCGGCTCCAGCTCTGGGTGGTTGATGTTGGCCGGGATGATCGCACGGCCACGGGCAACCTCATCGCGCACGAACTCCGGGGTGATCTGCTGCGGGATACTGGCGCCAAAGCTGTGCCCGGCGTGCTGCTCGGCCAGCAGGCCCGCGGCCCGGGCTTCCTGCAGCTTCATGTTCTCGCGGATGGCCACGTATTCCATTTCGGCGGTGATGATGCCCTGGCGGGCATAGTGCATCTGCGAGACGTTGGCACCGGGCTTGGCCCGGCGCGGGTTGCGCACGTGGGCGAAGCGCAGCTTGGCGAGTTCGGCATCGTTCAGGCGCTCCTGCCCGAAGTGGGAGCTGAGCCCGGCCAGGCGCTCGGTATCACCGCGTGCCTCAATCCAGGCCGAACGCACATCGGCCAGACCCTTGCGCACGTCGATGAGCACGCTGGGGTCGGTGTAGGGGCCGGAGGTGTCGTAGACCAGCACCGGGGCGTTGGTTTCGCCACCAAAATCGGTGGGGGTGTCGTCCAGGCTGATCTCGCGCATGGGCACACGGATGTCCGGGCGCGAACCCTCGGCATACACCTTGCGCGAGCGCGGAAACGGTTGCACGGACTGCTGATCGACCTGGGCCGATTCACTGAGGTTGATCGCTTTTTCTTGTTTGGTCATCACAGGCTCTCCAGACGGCTTCCAAGCGGTGGAATGTCGGGGTGAACCTGAAGGACGCGGATGCACTCCTAGACGGGTGCGGTGCCAAAGACGAGGTGCCAACAGCCGCAAGCAGCTGAGACATTCCCGGACCTGGCACAAGAGGCTCCCCGGGAAGGCGAGCAATCTTGTTCCCTACGCAGGCGCTAACCTGATCAGGTTCAACGGGATCCGCACCTATGCGATCTCAGCCTTTGCTTCAAGGCACCCCGACAAGAACATGCGCAGTCTAGACTGGAGTGGCCCGCAAAGCCAAGCGGCTATCGGCCCGGACGATCGGCGGTGAATAGGCGATTGTTGCCCGGTGCACACCGCACTACACTGCGTCATCGCACGATACTCAACAGTTCAGTAATTACATTTCGTACAAGGATTGCACCTATGCTGCGCAAACTTTCACTGGCCCTCGCCGTGTCTTGTGCATCCAACGCGATGGCCTGGGCAGCAGACGTGCCCCCAACGGTGAAGACCGACCTGGTCAGCGTGTACCAGGAAGCCGTGGACAACAACGCCGACCTGGCGGCAGCCCGCGCCGACTATGGCGCGCGGCGCGAAGTGGTGCCCCAGGCCCGTGCCGGGTTGCTGCCCAACCTGTCGGCGGGTGCCGAGATGATGAACACGCGCACCAAGCTCGACGAGCCCTCGATCACCTCTACCCGCAGCGGCAACGCCTGGAGCGCGACACTGGCCCAGCCGATCTTCCGCGCCGATCGCTGGTTCCAGTTGCAGGCTGCCGAGGCAGTCAACGAGCAGGCCGCACTGGAATTGTCGGCCACCGAACAGAACCTGATCCTGCAGACCGCGCAAAGCTACTTCGCAGTCTTGCGCGCCCAGGACAACCTGGCCGCGACCAAAGCCGAAGAGGCCGCACTCAAGCGCCAACTGGACCAGTCCAACGAACGCTTCGACGTGGGCCTGTCGGACAAGACCGACGTGCTGCAATCCCAAGCCAGCTACGACACCGCAAGGGCCAACCGCATCATTGCCGACCGCCAGGTGCAGGATGCCTTCCAGGCCCTGGTCACCCTCACCAACCGTGAGTACACGTCGATTCAGGGCGTGGTGCACAGCCTGCCAGTGCAGGTGCCGACCCCTAACGACGCCAAGGCCTGGGTAGAAACCGCAGGCCGGCAGAACCTGAACCTGCTGGCCACCAACTACGCGGTGTCTGCCGCTGAAGAAACCCTGCGCCAGCGCAAGGCCGGCCACGCCCCTACGGTGGATGCAGTGGCCAAGTACCAGAAGGGCGACAACGACAACCTGGGGTTCAGCAACCCGTCGCCGCTGGGCGTGCGCTATGGCGGTGACGTGGAACAGACCACGGTGGGCCTGCAACTGAACATCCCGATCTACAGCGGTGGCCTGACCAGCTCCCAGGTGCGCGAGGCTTACCAGCGCCTCAGCCAGAGCGAACAACAGCGTGAGAGCCTGCGCCGCCAGGTGGTGGAAAACACCCGCAACCTGCACCGGGCGGTGAATACCGACGTGGAGCAGGTGCAGGCGCGCAAGCAGTCGATCATTTCCAACCAGAGTGCGCTGGAAGCCACTGAAATTGGCTACCAGGTGGGCACGCGCAACATCGTTGACGTGCTGGATGCGCAGCGCCAGCTGTATACCTCGGTGAGGGATTACAACAACAGCCGCTATGCGTACATCCTCGATAGCCTGAGCCTCAAGCAGGCAGCCGGCACGCTCAGCCCGCAAGACCTGCAGGATCTGAAACGGTACCTGAAACCGGACTACAACCCGGACAAGGATTTCCTCCCGCCGGACCTGGCGGCGGCGGCGGCCAAGAACTTCGAGCGCAGGCGCTGAAACGTGGGCCGCGTGGCGGCGGCCTTACCTCAACAACCCATTCAACCCATCGATCAACCGCTGCAACGCCCCCTGGTTGGCCCGCATCACTGCCCTGCCCGCCTCGCCCATGCGCTGGGCATCCTCCGGTAACTCGACCAGGCGCTGCACCGCCTGGGCCAGCCCGTCGGCATCGTCCACCTGCTGCAGCGCCCCGGCCTCGCGCAGCATTGCGCTGATTTCGAGGAAGTTGAACACGTGCGGCCCCATCAGCACCGGTAGCGCCAGCGCGGCGGGCTCCAGCGGGTTGTGCCCCCCTGTCGCCACCAGGCTGCCACCCACGAAGGCGATGTCGGCCAGGGCATAAAGGAACAGCAACTCGCCCATGGTATCGCCCAACAGCACCTGGCTCTGGCCCTGCACAGCGTCCCCAGCGGAGCGGCGTACCGTTGCGAACTGCTCGCTGCACAGGGCATGCACGGCAGCGAAGCGCTCGGGGTGGCGCGGCACCAGAATCAGCAATGCATCGGCATGGCTCTTCAGCAACTGCTGATGAGCCTGGAGAATCAGTGCGTCTTCGCCTTCATGGGTGCTGGCGGCGATCCACACCGGCCGCTGGGCTGCCCCCCACTGCTCGCGCAGCGCCTTGGCGCGGGGCAGCAGTTGCGGGTCGACTTGCAGGTCGAACTTGATCGACCCCGTCACCTGGACGCACTGCGGGCGCGCACCCAAGGTGCGGAAACGCTCGGCCTCCGCTTCGGTCTGCACCGCAATCAGGCTCATCTCGGCCAGCATGGGCCGGGTCAGCCTGGCAAAGCGGCCATAGCCACGGGCCGAACGCTCCGACAACCGCGCATTGGCCAGCGCGACCGGGATCGAGCGTTTGGCGCACTGATGGATATGGTTGGGCCATAACTCGGTTTCCATGATCACGCCCAGTTTCGGCTGCACATGGTCCAGAAAACGCCCAGCCGCCCATGGCAGGTCATAGGGCAAGTAACAATGCTGCACCCGGGGTTCGTCGGCGAACAGGGCGCGAATACGCTCCGAACCGGTTGGGGTCATGCAGGTGAGCGTAATCGGCAACTGCGGGTAGGCCTTGAGCAATGCGCGCACCATCGGCGCTGCGGCGATGCTTTCACCCACCGACACCGCGTGTACCCATATACCGCCCTTGCGCATGGCTGGCAGTTTGAATGCAAAGCGCTCACCCACGCGCTGGCCGTAGGCAGGCGCCTTGCGCGCACGCAGGTACAGGCGCAGCGCAACGAGTGGCAGACCGAGGTGAAACAACAAGGTATAGAGAGTTCTGTTCATGACGGCGGAGTTTACCCGATAGCACGCAGGTGTACCGCAAAGCGCTCGGCCAGCCACTGTGCGGCGGGCCCAAGTGGCTCGTCCCGGCGCCAGGCCAGTTCCACCACCAATGCCGGTGGACGCCATTCGCTGGCCAGCTCGACCATGTGCGCCTGATAGGTCGGGTATTGCACCACATGCCGCGGTAGCCAGGCCCAACCCAGGCCGCGCATCAGCAATTCGGCCATGGCGTAAAAGCTGTCGGCCCGCCACACCTGCGGGCTGATTGCCTCGCCGCCCGGGTAGCCGCTCTGCTGGGGGGTAACCAGCAACTGGCGGTGGCGTGCCAGTTGCTGACGGGTCACCGGGCCGGCCTGCGCCAGTGGGTGGTCAACGGCGCACACGGTTACCATCTCCACACTCCCCAGGGCACGCCGCTCCAGCGATGCCGGCATGCTTTCGTGGTGGAAAAACAGGCCAAGGTCAGCGCGCCGCTCGACCAGTTTGCGCGCTACGTCACCCTGGGCGCCGCTGGCCAGTTGCACCTCTAGAAACGGGTAACGGCTGGCCAGTTCATCCAGGCTGTCGATGACGGGCTGGTAGGGCATGGCTTCGTCTTGAGCCACCCGCAGCAGGGCTTCCTGGCCGCGCATCAGTGCCAGGGCACGGCCGTCCAGGCGTTCGCACTGGCGCAACAACTCGCGGGCATCGGCCAACAGGGCACTGCCGTTTTCAGTGAGTTTCGGCTGCCGTCCGCTGCTGCGCTCGAACAGCGTGACGCCAAGGTCAGCTTCCAGCAAGGCGATGGCATTGCTGATTGCGGACTGCGCCCTGCCCTGCTCCCGCGCTACTGCTGAGAATGAGCGCAGCTCCGCCACGCGCAGGAAGGTGCGCAGCTGCTCCAGGTTCCATAGCTCGGCCATTAACCTATCTCCATACCAGATAGGTAATGACTTTACCGCATCCTGGCACCCTCTAGAATGCGTGCATCATCAGGAGAAACCGTCATGAATGCTTACACGTACCTCGCCATCGCCATCTGCGCCGAAGTTATCGCCACTGCTTCGATGAAAGCGGTCAAAGGGCTAAGCACGCCGTTGCCGCTGCTGTTGATGGTGGTGGGCTACGGGATCGCGTTCTGGATGTTGACGCTGGTGGTGCGCAGCATTCCGGTGGGGATTGCCTACGTTGTCTGGTCAGGTTTGGGCATCGTGCTGATCAGCGTGGCGGCACTGGTGATCTATGGGCAGAAGCTGGACGTGCCCGCCATGCTGGGCATGGCCATGATTGTTGGGGGCGTGGTGGTGATTCAGGTGTTTTCCAAGACGGCGGGGCATTGATGCTTGGCTGGGAGGGCGCGAGCCGGGGCGGTTGGTTTGGATTGCTTGGGTAGAGGGTCGTTTGGTGTTCGCCATTGCAGTTGCCGCGTCTGGGAAATCGAGCGCCGCCCGCGCGGCGCATCGCGAGCTGCGCTCGCTCCTACGTTT